>CAKZIH010000158.1 GCA_936931335.1 uncultured Nostocoides sp.
GCGTGCCCCGCGCGTACTTCGCCGGCCGGCTCGGCGAGGTGGTGGCCCGCATGACCGCCCTGGCCCCGCGCTCGGTCGCGCTGACCACGGCCGCGATCAATGCCGCCACCCTGGACCTGGACGCGGCGCTGGCGCGGGAGGAGAAGGGTCAGGGCGAACTCCTGCGCAGCAGCGACTTCATCGAGGGCGTCTCGGCCTTCTGGGCCAAGCGCGCACCGGAGTTCACCGGCCGCTGAAACGCCTCACCCGCGGGGCCTGACCGGTGCGGGGGGTCGCGACCCGCCTCAGGCGGGGGTAGCCAGGTGCTCCTGGGCGGTGACCGTCATCAGCTGCATCCAGGGGGCGCCCCAGGTGGTCACCATCGCCACGTCGGCGGCATCCCGACCGACGGCGACCCGCACCCGGCCCTTGCGACGTCGGTTGTGCCGCGGGTCGAAGACCCACCAGCTGTCGCCGAGGTAGACCTCGACCCAGGCGTGGAAATCCATGGGCACCGGATTCGGCGTGACATCCATATCCGGCAGATAGCCATAGACATAGCGCGCCGGGATGTTGAGGGCCCGGCACATGGTGATCATCAGGTGGGTGAAGTCCCGGCATACGCCCCGGCCGGCGGCGAAGGCATCGGCGGCGGTGGTCGTCGGGGTGGAGGACCCGGTGACATAGGTCAGGTGGTTCCAGGTCCAGTCCATGATCGCCTCGACGCGGCCATACCCGGGAGTCATCGAGCCGAACTTCTTCCAGGCGTTGTTGCCGATGACATCGGGCAGCACGAAGCGGCTCGGCAGCGTGTAGTGCAGGACCTCCGACGGCAGGTCGACCGGGAGCACCTCGGGGACCTCGGGGTCATAGGCGTCCTCGGCGTCCGGCACCTCCACCAGCGCGCTATAGGTGTAGGTGGACACCCCCTGGGGGATGATCAGCCGGCGGCAGTGGTTGCCGTGGGAATCGACATACGGGGTGCTCTGCGGCTCGGGGGTCTCTACCCACGATTCTTCGAGCACGTCGACGGCTTCGCTGGGCCGCGGCTCGACCATGAAGACGGCCGCCGTCGGCAGCGTCGACGAATACCGAAAGTGGCAGCCGATATCGAGCAGCCGTGTTGCCATGCATTTCTCCTTAGCGCTCTGCGCGGATCACCTTATGTCGCTCGAGCCAGGCTGTGCCGTCCGGTCCGTGCCGGCCTCACATTCTGGCCCTGCGCAGCGACGATTGGGTATGTCCACCTTGGCCCAATCAGGTATGACAGTGTCCGTGGCCCCTTCCGTATTCCGCGTGCTGCCCTCCCCGGTCGGTCCGCTGACCGCCGTGGCCGGCGACGGGGCGCTCACCGGCCTCTATTTCGAGCGGCACCGCGGCCGGGACGGTATCCCGGATCGCCAGGCGCAGCCGGGGGATGACCCGCTTCTCGCCCGACTCGAGGCGCAGTTGGCGGAGTATTTCGCCGGGCGGCGCCGGGAGTTCGACCTGCCGCTCGCGCCGGCCGGGGACGCCTTCGCCCAGGACGTATGGTGTGCCCTCCGCGCGATTCCCTATGGCCACACCCGCACCTATGGCGAGCTCGCCCGCGAGTTGGGTCGCCCGGGTGCGGCGCAGGCGGTGGGCGCGGCCAATGGGGCCAACCCGATCAGCATCGTGGTGCCCTGCCACCGGGTGGTCGGCGCGAACGGCGCACTCACCGGCTATGCGGGGGGACTGGACCGCAAGCGCTTCCTGCTGGAGCTGGAGCGTCCCGCCGCGGAGCAGGACGGCCGACTCTTCTGATCGGCCACCGGCCGCGGCCCATCGATGAGCAATACCGTCGCCGGGGCGACGGTCTTGCTCATCGATAACGCGCGGTGGGGAGCCGGCGAGCCGACCTCAACGTCCCGCGAAGACCGCATCCACCTCCGGGATGGCCGCCCGGTATGCGGTGAGCACCCCCCGCGCGATCTCCACCGAGTCGATCAGCGGGTGGGTGGCAAAGGCGCGCACCGCGAGCTGGGGATCCCCGGTCAGCGCCGCCGCCAGCAGATCCCGCTCCACGCCCTTGACCTGGTGCACCAGCCCGCCGGCCGCGAGCGGCAGCGGGGAGGTGGGCAGGGGGGCGATGCCGCTGCCGTCCACGGCACACGGCAATTCCACGACCGCATCGGCCGGCAGCCCGAGGCGATCCCCGGCGCGGACATTGAGGATCAGGCGGGCCGGTTCGTCGCGGGCCAGGGCGGCCATCAGGGCGAGCGCGACCCCCTCATACCCGCCGCTGACCAGGTCCTCCTCGTGCCGTTCATTGCCCTCGCCGCGCGCGCTCGCCATATAGCTCGAATTGCGTTGCGCCAGAGCGCCTTCCCAGATCTGCAGGGCGTCGTCCGGGCGGGCCAGCAGCTCGTGGAAACAGCTGCCCTGCTGGCCGGCGAGGTACTCCCCGCGGGTCGCATACCCCGGCGCCGCCTGCTCGGCCACCGCCTCGCGGGCGGAGTAGTAATAGTGCAGATATTCATTCGGGATCGCCCGCAGCGTGCGCAGCCAATCGGCACCGAAGATCTGAGTCTCCTCCAAGGGCGCGAGCGCCGCGTCGTCCGCGAGCAGTTCGGGCAGCAGATCGGTCTCGCCGTCGCGCAGCCCCTGCAGCCAGCCCAGATGGTTGAGCCCGGCATAGTCGATCTCCAACTCATCTAGCGGCCGCCCCAGCGCCCGCGCGCCCCGGCGCGCCAGAGCCAGCGGCGAATCGCAGATCCCGACCACCCGGTCGCCGAGGATCCCGGCCATCGCCTCGGTCACCAGCCCGGCCGGGTTGGTGAAGTTGATCAGCCAAGCCGCATTGCTCTCCCGCTGCACCGCGCCGGCCAGCTCGAGTGCCGCCGGGATGGTCCGCAGCCCGTATGCCAGCCCGCCCGCCCCGACGGTCTCCTGCCCGAGCAGGCCATGGGCGATCGCCACCCGTTCATCGGCCACCCGTCCGGCCAATCCACCGATCCGCATGGCGGAGAAGACGAAATCGGCGCCGGCCACCGCCTCGTCAACGCAGGCGGCGACCCGGACGGCGGGGGAATCGGCATACCGGGAGCCCTGCTGGGCCAGCACGGCATCGATCGCCTGCACCCGGTCGGGATCGGTGTCGTGCAAGACCACTTCGGTGACCCGGCCGCCGCTGGTGTCCTGCGCCAGCGCCCGATAGACCAGGGGAACCCGGAACCCGCCACCGCCGATGATCGCCAATCGCACCCGTCTACTATCCCGGATCGGGCGCGTCGGCTTTGAGCCGGGCGCCCCGGCGCGTCAGGCTTGAGTGTCGTCCCCCATAGAGAGGTATGTCGTGCCCACCCCCCGTTTCGATCCGCTGGCGGCCCGCCGCAGCGCGGATGCCCCCGAATTCGATGTCTTCGTCAGCGGCATGGTCTTCCTCGACATCATCTTCACCGGCCTGGCCCGCCAGCCAGCGGCGGGCACCGAGGAATGGGCGCAGGGGATGGCCTCCTGCCCGGGTGGGATCGCCAATCTCGCCATCGCCGCCGGCCGGCTCGGCCTGCGCACGACCTTGGCCGCGGCCTTCAGCGATGACGACTATGGCGATTTCTGCTGGCGCACCATGGCCGAAGGGGAGCGCATCGACCTGAGCGGATCGCGGCGCTTCGCCGACTGGCACAGTCCGGTCACCGTCTCGATGTCGGTGGACCGGGACCGCTCGATGATCACCCACGGCCACCCGGCGCCGCTGACCCCGGACGAGCTGATCGGCACGCCGCCGCCGAGCGCGGCCGTGATGGTGGACCTGGCCGACGGGGAGGGCGGGGAATTGCCGGACTGGGTGCGGCGCGCTCGGGCCGGCGGAGCGCAGGTCTTCGCGGATGTGGGCTGGGACCCGGCCGAACGCTGGGACCCGCAGGTGCTGGCGCGGCTGACGACCTGCGATGCCTTCGTGCCGAATGCCGTGGAGGCGATGGCCTATACCGGCACCCGCACGCCGCAGGAAGCCCTCTACGAGCTCGCGGACCGGGTGCCGCTTGCGGTGGTCACCAATGGCTCCGGCGGCGCGGCCGGGATCGATGCGCGCACCGGGGAGGAGGCCGCGGTCCCGGCACTGCGCGTGGACGCCCTCGACCCGACCGGGGCGGGCGATGTCTTCGGGGCGGCGCTGACCCTGGGCACCCTCGCCGGATGGCCGCTGCTCGACCGCCTCAACTTCGCCTCACTCTGTTCGGCCTTGGCGATCCAGCAGTTCGGTGGCTCGCTGGCCGCCCCTGGCTGGGGTGATATCGCCGACTGGTGGCGCTGTGCGCGGGGGCGCGAGGGGACGGCATACGAGCAATCGGTGCGGCGCCGGTTTGCCTTCCTGGACGCCATCGTGCCGGAGGTGCCGGACACCGAATGCCGCCGCGCCACGGCGACCATCGCCCGGCGCGCCGACATCGAGGGACTCGACTAGGCCGCCTGACGATTTCGGCCGCCGCCGAGGCCGTATGCGGTGCACCCGCCGGGCGCACCCCATACGGCAAGGTGGTCAGTCGCCGCCCATACCCGTGCGCTCGACGCCTTCAACGATCCAGCGCTGCAGGAAGAGGAACATCAGCAGCAGCGGCGCGATGGCGACCAGAGCCGCGGCGAAGAGGTGCGCCAGGTCGACCGATTGCGCGGTCAAGAAGGTAGAGAGGGCGATCTGCACCGTCCAGGTCGTCTGATCGCGCCCGATCACCAGCGGCCAGAGGAAGGCGTTCCAGGAGCCGATGAAGGTGATCGTGCCGATGGCCGCGGCGAAGCCGAAGGAGTTGGGCACCACGATGCGCCAGAACGTGCCCCAGTAGCCCAGGCCGTCGATGAACGCCGCTTCCTCGATCTCCTTGGGGAAGCTCAGGAAGAACTGCCGGAAGAGGAAGGTTGCCAGGGCTTGGAAGAGCCCGGGGATGATCAGACCGCGCAGGGTGGAGATCCACCCGAGTGAGGAGACCAGCACGAAGCTCGGGACGAAGGTCACCGCCGCAGGGATCAGCAGGGTGGCGGTGATCAGATAGAAGACGGCGTTGGACCAGCGGTAGGGGATCCGGGCCAGTCCATAACCGGCCAGGCCGGAGATCACCAGGACCCCAAGGGTCTGCACCACCGAGATCGCCACCGAGTTCAGCAGGCTGCGCGCCAGCGGCAACGCCGGATCGTTGAAGATCGCGGTGAAATTGCCCCACTGCCAGTCCGCCGGCAGCCAGTGCCATTCGGGGGAGCCGAGCTCGTCCTCGGTCATCAGCGCATTGCGCACCAGCAGGAAGAACGGCATCAGGAAGAGGGCTGAGGCGAGCAGCAGCGCGGAGTAACGCAGCACCGATCCGGCTCGGGCCCGCGGCGAGTTGTTGACGACGGCCATCGCTCAGTCCTCCTGACGCAATCCGAAGAACCGGTTGAAGACCAGCGCCACCAGCGCGATGACCAGCGTCAAGATGACCGCGCCGGCGCTGCCGTGCCCGAAGTCCTGACCCTGCCCGAGGGCGATGTAGTAGAGGTAGACGAGCGGGGGACGGGCATACGGCGGGTACTGACCGAAGGTGGACAGGATGTTGTAGAACTCGTCGAACGCCTGGAAGGCGTTGATGAGCAACAGCAGCAGGACCGCCGCGGACGTCGGGCGCAGTTGCGGCAGGGTCAGATAGCGGAACGCCTGCCAGGACGAGGCGCCGTCGATGGCGGCCGCCTCATACAGGCTCGTCGGGATCCGTTGCAGCGCAGCGAGGAACAGGATCATGTAGAAGCCGACCTGCAGCCAGAGCCGAGCGCTGACGATCACCAGCCAGTACCACGGGGGCTTGGTGACCGACAGATAGGGAATCGGGTCGTGCCCGAAGAGGCCGATGAAGGCATTGGCGGCCCCGGAGCTGACTCCGGAGAAGATCGACATCTTCCAGATCAGGGCGGCAACGACATACGAGCAGGCCGTGGGTAGGAAGAAGATGGAGCGGAAAAACGTCTGCATGACCCGGGTGCGCGCGACCAGCACCGCGGTGAGCAACGACAGGGCGAAGGTCGTCGGCACGATGAATGCCGCGAACACGATGAAGGTGCCCAAGCTGGAGCGGAAGGACGCGTCCTTGAGCATGTCGACGTAGTTGCCGAAGCCGACCGTCTTGGTCGGGGTGACGGTGTTGTACGCGTCGAAGAAGGAGAGGTAGACGCTCCACAGGATCGGGATGTAGATGAAGACGATCAGGCCGAGCACGAAGGGCCCGACGAATACCCAGAACCACAGGTTGGCGTTGTGTCGCCCGCGCAGGCGGGCGCCCGCGGTGGCCCGGGCCGCTGCCGGAGCAACGGCCCGGGTGTCCCCGCCGGGGGTGAGGGGCTGGGCGGCCACGTCAGCCCAGGACGCGCTTGACCTCGGCGTCGGCGACGGCCTTGACCTTGGCGATCTCGGCCTTGATGTCGCCGCCGTTCTTGACCACCTCGGTCATCATGTCGCTGAAGGCGGTCTGGCTCTTGGGCGTCCACAGCATCTGGCTCTGCGCGTGGCCGTGATCCACGGCGAGCTGCGCGGCATCCTTCGCGGGGCCGGACTCCAGGGTGGTCGCCTTGGCGATCAGGCTGGTGCGCGCCGGGATGTGGAAGCCGTATGCCGTGGCGAAGTCCACCTGGTTGTCGGCGGAGTCGATCCACAGCCACTTGGCGAACTTCTTGGCCGCGTCGACATTGGCGGACTTGGCGCTGACGCAGGAGCCGTACGCGCCGACCGGCACCGAGGGCTTGCCATTGGCGGCCGAGCCGAGCTTGGGCCAGGGCAGCACACCAAAGTCGTCCTTGAGCGACTTGATGATGTCGGGGAAGGTCCACAGACCCGTGAACTGCATCGCGCACTGGCCGCTGGTGAATGCAGAGGCGTCATACCAGTCCTTGGGGGCGCCGAGCAGCAGGCTGTCGCTGGTGAAGAGCTCGCGCAGCTTGCCCAGGGCGGAGACCGCCTCGTCGGAGTCGAAACCGAACTGGTTGTCCTCGGTCAGGTAGTCGAGGCCGGCGCTCCACAGGGCCGGCCCGCCGAGGATGCTGACGCCGCCGTCGTTGCCGACGAAGAGGCCCTTGACCTTGTCCTTGGTGAGCGTCTTGGCGGCGGTGAGCAGGTCTTCGACGGTCTCCGGCGGGGTGACACCCGCGGCCTCCAGCATGGACTTGCGGTAAACGAGTACCTGCATGTCGACGACCTGCGGGATGGCCCAGATCTTGCCGTCATAGGTCATCCGCTGCAGCACCGAGGGGTTGAAGTCGGCCTTGGTGTCACCGAAGAGATCGGTGAGGTCAACGACCTGGCCGCCCTTGATCATGTCGATCGTCGGGCCATTGCCGTATTCGAAGACGTCCGGGCCATTGCTGGTCAGCAGCGAGGCGGCGGTGGTCTTGTCGTAGTCACCCGGCTTCCAGGTGACCTTGACGGTGGCGTCGGGGTATGCCGCGGCATACTTCTCGACCGCCTGCTGGGTGCCGTCCTCGCCGTACTGGTGGTACCACTGCTGCAGGGTGGGCTTGGTGCCGCCGGAGCCGCTTGACGCGCTGGCTCCGCTGGTGGCCGAGGTGCTGGTGGTGGTGTCGCGGCCGGTGTTGCCGCCGCAGGCGGCGAGCACGCTGGCGGCCACCGCGCCTCCACCCAGGCCCAGCAGCGCGCGCCGGTCGATCCCCGCGCGGAAGGTGTTGTGCGACAAAACTACTCCGTTCACTGACTGTTCAGATTCCGGCCACGATGAAGCGGCCTTCATCAGCACGCTAGTCGTGATCGTGCCTGGGCGGGGGTATTGGCGTCATCTTTGGGACGCGGGTCGTCGGGCAACTACCCGGTTAGGCCGGGTTCAGGGCACCAGGACGATCTTGCCGGCGACCTCGCCGGCCGCCATCCGGGCAAAACCGTGGCGGGCCTGGGCCAAGGGGAGCACCGAGTCGATCCGTGGCTGGATGCCGCGGTCGGCGACGAACCGGGCGAGCTGGGCCAACTGCATACGGGTGCCCATGGTCGAGCCGATCACCCGCAGTTGCTTGAAGAAAATCTTGGTGAGTTCCGCGTGGGTGGGGGCATCGCCGGAGGTGGCGCCGGCGATGACGATGGTGCCGCCGGGGCGCAGCGCATTGACCGAATGCGACCAGGTCGCCGCACCGACGGTCTCTACGACGGCATCGACGCGCTCGGGCAGACGGGCACCGGTCTCGAAGGCTTGATCGGCGCCGAGGTCGACGGCCAGCTCGCGCTTGGCGCCCGCGCGGGAGGTCGCCCAGACCCGCAGGCCGGCGGCGCTGCCCAACTGGATGGCCGCCGAGGCGACGCCACCGGCCGCGCCCTGCACCAGGACCGTGTCACCGGGGGAGACAGCCGCATTGGCGAACAACATCCGGTATGCGGTCAGCCACGCCGTCGGCAGGCAGGCCGCCTGCTCCCAGCTCAATTGGGGCGGTTTGGGGACCAGGTTCTCGGCGGGGACCCGGACCCGCTCGGCGAGGGTGCCGGGATGCAGTTCGGACAGCAGGGTGCGACGCGGGTCGAGCGTGGCTTCGCCGCTCCAGCCGGGGGTGGCGATGACCGGGTAGACCAGGACCTCCGCGCCGTCGGGGCCGATACCTGCCGCATCGCAGCCGAGGATCATCGGCAGCCGCTCGGCCGGCAAACCCACACCCCTGAGCGACCACAGGTCGTGATGGTTGAGGGCGGCCGCCTTGACCTCGACGCTCACCCAGTCCGGCGGGGTCGGGGGCTCGGCGATCTCGTCGACCTGCAGGCCGGCGAGCGGGTCGTCAGGATTGATGGCGACGGCGGCGGCGGCGAGCATTTCTTCACGATAGCCAGCCGGCCGGGTGTGCGGCTCAAGTCGTGGTCGTGATTGCGGCCGCGGTAGCGGACCAGACCGACTGAGATCCGGTGTGACCTGCCAAAGCGATCGCGACCACGGCGAAGCCGGCCGCGGCGAGCGCCACGAGCAGCGCGAGCGGGACCCGAGCCGCGCTCGCCCCAGGGCGGGCCAGGACGAAGACGACGAGCAGGGTGGCCACCAGCAGCACCAGCAAGGAAATGAAGGCCAGATCCCCACGCTCGGCATGATCAAAGCCCGGTTGCGCGCCGCGGATCCGCTCCAACGCCTCGCCGGCCTCCTTGGCGACAAAGGCGCTGCCGGCGCTGATCACGGCGAGCAGGGTGGTCGGCCAGCGCAGGCCGAGTCGCCAGCGCGGGACGGCCGCATAGCTAAGGAGGCAGAGGGCAGCGAGTGGGCCCAGGACGACGACCGCGTGGACGACGAGCGGGTGCAACGGCAGACCGAGGATGGTGTCGAACATGGTGCGCCTCTGTTGGGATGGGATCGCCAGCGACTATATAGAGCGAAGTTATGAAGCGGCTGAGGGCCGTTGCCCGCGGGCGCCTTCTACGATCACCGGGTGGCGTGGGCGCGGTTCGGTGACCGGACGGCATACGAGCCGGTGGCGCTGGCCAGCGATATCGACGAGGTGCGCGCCGGATTCTGGGCGGTCGTCGTCGATTTCGAGGGTTCGCTGACCGCGATCCGGTTTGCCCGACAGGGCTCGCCCGGCGGTGAACCCGACGCGAGACAGTGGACGCCGCTGACCGGGCCGTGGCACACGAGTCTGGACCGGACGGCATATGTCGCCGGGGTGCAAACGATCCGCGAGCGGATCGCCGCGGGCACGGTCTACCAGGTCAATCTCTGCCGGGTCCTGTCCCACCCACTGCCCGAGGATGCCCACCTGCCGGTGCTGGCACACATCCTGCGCCAAGGGAATCCGGCGCCCTATGCCGCGCTGATCCATGCGCCCGAGTTGGGGGTCGATCTCGTCTGTGCCTCGCCGGAACGCTACCTGCGGCGCGATCGGGAGTGGCTCGTCTCCAGTCCGATCAAGGGCACCGCGACGACCGCGGCGGCGATGCTCGCCAAGGACTATGCCGAGAATGTGATGATCGCCGACCTGGTCCGCAACGATCTGCAGCAGGTATGCCGTCCCGGCTCCGTCGTCGTCGACGACCTGTGCGGCGTGCAGGCCCATCCGGGGTTGGTGCACCTGGTCACCGACGTCCGCGGTGAGTTGCGTCCCGGGGTGGGGTGGCGTGCGATCCTGGACGCCAGCTTCCCGCCCGGGTCGGTGTCGGGCGCACCGAAATCCACTGCGCTGCAAGCAATCCGTGACCTCGAGCCGGTGCCGCGCGGACCCTATTGCGGGGCCATCGGCTGGATCGACGCCGACCGGGACGAGGCGGAACTCGCGGTGGGCATCCGGACGTTTTGGGCACGGGAGCGTTCCGAGGGTCGGGAACTGAATTTCGGCGCGGGCGCCGGCATCACCTGGGGGTCGGATCCGGAGGCCGAATGGGCGGAAACCGAGTTGAAGGCGCGACGGCTCATCGGCCTCGCCTCCGGACAGGTGGCACCATGAACGGCGTGATTCGCGTGTGGGTGAACGGCCGGACGTATGACAGTGCCGCCCCGGCCCTGGCTGCCGTCGACCACGGCGTGACGGTCGGCGACGGCGTTTTCGAGACGTGCAAGGTGGTCGACGGGCGGCCGTTCGCGCTGACCCGGCACCAGGAGCGCCTGGAGCGCAGCGCCACCGGTCTCGGGCTGGGGCCGGTCGATCTGTCGGCGGTGGACGAGGGGATCGCCGCGGTCCTGTCTCAGGGCGAGCCGATCGCCTTCGGACGGTTGCGGATCACAGTGACCGCGGGCGCCGGTCCGCTCGGTTCCGATCGGGACGAGTCGCCGATGACGTATGTGGTGACCGCCGCCCCCCAGGAGGGTTCGGCCCCGACGACCACGCTCGCGGTGACGCCCTGGACGCGCAACGAACGCGCGCCGACCGCCGGGCTGAAGACCACGTCATACGCGGACAATGTGCTGGCCCTCGGCTTCGCCCGGGAGCGCGGCGCGGGGGAGGCCATCCTGGCCAACTCGCGCGGTGAGCTGTGCGAATGCACGGGGAGCAATGTCTTCGTGGTACTCGGTAAGCGGGTGCACACCCCGCCGCTGTCGTCGGGCTGCCTGGCCGGGATCACCCGTGCGCTGACGATCGAATGGGCGCGCGAGGCGGGCATCGAGGTGATCGAAGAGGCTATGCCGCTCGGGGTGCTGCGGACCGCCGACGAGGTCTTCATCACCTCCAGCCTGCGTGATGTCCAGGCGGTGTCGGCCATCGACGAACACGTGGTCCCGGCAGCACCTGGCCCGGTCACTGCGACGGTGGCTCAGCTCTTCGCGGACGGCGCCGCTCGGGAGAACGACCCGTGAGCCCAGCAGACCGGGACACCCGGGGGATCGTGGACAAGCGCCGCACCGGCGCCACCGCGCTGGGCGCGGACTCGGATGACGGCGGACAAGACCGCGACTGGGCGTGGCGCCGTCGCATCCGGGCGAATCCGGCAACCAACCAGCTCTACCGCGGCGTGGTCGCGGTGCTTGGGCTGTTCATCGTCGTCGGCGGGCTCGCGTTGGTGCCCTTGCCAGGCCCGGGCTGGCTGATCGTCTTCGCGGGGTTGGCGATCTGGGCCAGCGAATTCGACTGGGCACGTAGGGTTTTGGATTGGGTGCGCGGCAAGGTCGAGGCTTTCAACGACTACATGGGCCGCCAGCCGATGTGGTTCCGAGCGCTCGCCGGGGTGGCCACCCTGCTGCTGGTGCTGGCCTTCTTCTGGGTGCTCTTCAAGTTCACGGGGGTGCCGGCGTGGCTGCCGGATGTGCTCGAATCCCCGCTGCATCAGTACGCCCGCCTGTAGGCGATTTCTCGCCCGTCCCCCCGAGCGGGTATCCTCACCGAGCCGTTGTGCACGGCGTATGGACGTGTAGCTCAGCTGGTTAGAGCGTTCGCTTCACACGCGAAAGGTCAGGGGTTCGAGTCCCTTCACGTCCACCCCGTGTGATGTCTCAAGACATCGGAAGCCCCTGAACCCCTGGTTCAGGGGTTTCGTCGTGTCTGGGGCTGGTAGGTCCGGGT
>CAKZIH010000159.1 GCA_936931335.1 uncultured Nostocoides sp.
CTTCCGATCTGCCGGCCACCGCTCGGCCGCGCGGCCACGCCATTGGCCAGGGCGACGACCTGCGGGCTGGAGCGGTAGTTGCGGACCAACTCGACGGTTCGCGCGCCGGGGTGGCGCCGCCCGAACTGCTCCAGGTGGCGCGCGCTGGCCCCGGTGAAGGAGTAGATGGTCTGCGCCGGGTCGCCCACCACGCAGAGGTCGGCGCGATCCCCGAGCCAGGCCTCCAGCAGCGCCTGCTGCAGCGCGTTGACGTCCTGATATTCGTCCACGACGAAGTGGCGATATTGACCCCGGACCGTGGCCGCCACCCGCGGGTCGTCGCGCACCATCCCCAGGGTCAGCAGCAGCACATCCTCGAAATCGATGACCGCCCGCGCGTCCTTGACTTCCTCATATGCGGCATAGAGGCGGGCCATGGCGGTGGCGTCCAGGCCCGGCGGGGTGCGGCCCTGCGCGGTGACCGCCCGGGCATAGCCGTCCGGGGTGAGCATGGTGACCTTGGCCCATTCGATCTCCGAGGCCGCATCGCGCAACTCATCGCGCCCCAGGCGCAAGCCGAGCCGTCCACTCGCCTCGGCCATCGCCGCCATTTTGGAAGGCATGACCTCCGGGGCCGCCCCGCCGATCGCCGTGGGCCAGAAGTAGTGCAATTGGCGCAGCGCCGCGGCATGGAAGGTGCGCGCCTGCACCCCGGCGACTCCCAACTCGCGCAGGCGCGTTCGCATCTCCCCGGCGGCCCGGGCGGTGAAGGTCAGCGCGAGCACCCGCGGGCCGGGATAGGCACCGGAGGTCACCCCATACGCAATGCGGTGGGTGATGGCCCGGGTCTTGCCGGTGCCGGCACCGGCGACCACCCGCATCGCCCCCAAGGGGGATGCGGCGACCTCGCGCTGCTCGGGATCGAGCGCCGCGAGGATCTCGTCGGGGCCGGGGAATGCCATACGGAAACGGTATGTTGCCTAACCGACAGCGCTTGACCGTCCTCCCCAGGAGAGTTCGTATGCCCGTCCCCACCCCTGCAGTCGGCTCGGCCATCATGTTTTCCACGAGCTGGTGTGGTTATTGCAAGCGCCTGAAGTCCCAGATGGACCGCGAAGGCATCCTCTACACCGAGGTCGACATCGAGGGCGACCCGGAGAGCGCGACCTTCGTCGTGGATGTGAACAACGGCAACCAGACCGTGCCCACGCTGCTCTTCGCGGACGGCTCCACCGCGACCAACCCCTCGATCATCGAGGTCCGCAAGCGCGTCGCCGCCCAGCCGGGCGAGTAAGCGTTCGGCGCGCGCCGCGCGTCTGGCTGCGACGTCAGGCGCGCTCCAGCCAGCGCTGGATCAGGCGGCGCGAGATGGAGATCGGCGTGCCGGCGCCCCAAGCGCCCTCGTCCACCCGAGTGCGGTATTCCTCGCGCGTCACCCACATCGCCTCGGCGATCTCGGTGGGGTCAAGGGTCAGGGTGGGATCGGCGGCATAGGCCTCGCAGCCGAGCATCAGCGAACTGGGGAAGGGCCAGGGTTGATCGCCCAGGTAGCTCACGCCCGTGACGGCAACTCCGACTTCCTCTTGCACCTCGCGCGCCACCGCCATGGCCAGCGACTCCCCCGGCTCGACGAACCCGGCCAGCACCGAGTACCGGCCCGCCGGCCAGCTCGCGCCCCGAGCGAGCAGCAGCCGATCGTCCGGGTCGTAGACGGCCATGATCACGGCCGGGTCGGTGCGCGGGAAGTGTTCGCTGCCCTCGGCGGTACAGCGGCGGGTCCAGCCGGCCGAAGCCGGCTGCGTCGGGGCGCCACAGCGTGCGCAAAAGCCATGTGTCCCATGCCAATTGGCCAAGCCGGTGGCGCTGGCGAAGGATTCCGCATCCACCGGCCCAAGGTCGGCGCCGACCTCCCGCAGCGAGCGCCAGCCCTGCCCGGCTGACTCGGCGGGCAACAGGGCGGCTAGCCGCTCCCGGCCGTCCGCCTCGCCCAGATAGACCACGGCATGGCGCCCATCCCCCACCTCCGGGCCGCGCCAGTCCAATCTCGGCCCGGTCGCCTCCGCGGCCGGTATGGGCGTTGAGCCACCCGCCCGACCCGCATCCCCGGTGGCCTGGTCCACGCGGACCGGGGCCCGCCCGTCTGCGATGGGCAGCACCAGGGTGTCGGGGTCCTGCAATAACCGCGCGATCAGGCCCGCGTCCCGACGTCGGTCGGCCCGCCGGTCGAGCCCACTCCCCGTCAGCGGCACCCATCCCAGCGGCCCGGCGTCACTCATGCCGCCATCCTCCCGCCTCCCCGACCACCGCGTCCCCGCACCCCCTGGTCTCCGCCGACCAGGCGGGTTCGCCGCTACGGCGCCCGGGTTGATTGACTGGCCGTATGGCGTTGCTCGTGCTGGCCGGGACCGTGTTCAACACCCTGGTGATCGCCTGGCTCGCGCGACGCATCCTCGGCACGCCGGTGGGCTGGCCACGCACCATCCTGATCGGCTTCCTGACCACCAGCTTCGCCCCGGGCCTGCTCGACGCGCTGCTCCCGGCCGCCGGGCTATCCCGCGACGCCTTCGACGCGAGCGCCAGCCAGAGCACGCGCGCCACCGCGGCCCTGGTTTCGACGGTCCTCGTCGCCTGGCTGCTTGCCGCCGGCCTGGCCGCGCTCACGGTGCTGGAAGTGCTCGTTCCCACCGGCACCCTGCCCGCACCCGTGGCGCTGGTGCGCTCCATACCGCTTCGCTTCCGGCGCGGGCGGCGCTACTCCCAGATCCTCGCGCTGGCCACCAAGCACGGCCTCGGCGCCTATCTGCGCCCCGGACGGCCCAACCGGCCGGCCTCCAGCGACGAAACCAGCGCCGTGGCGCGGCATCTGCGCCAGGCACTCACCGAGGGCGGGGTCACCTTCGTCAAGCTCGGGCAGATGCTCGGCACCCGCGCCGACCTGCTCCCACCCGCCTTCGTCGCGGAACTCGGCAAGCTGCACAGCGATGTCCCCGCCGAGCCCTGGCCGGTGATCCGTGCCGTCCTCGAAGAAGAACTGGCCCGCCCCCTGGATGAGGTCTTCGCAAGCATCGAGGAGGAGCCGCTGGCGGCGGCCTCGGTGGCTCAGGTGCACCGGGCCACCCTGCATACCGGCGAGCCGGTGGTGATCAAGGTGCAGAGACCACGCGCCCGAGCCTCGGTGACCGCGGATCTCGACATCGTTGAACGCCTCGGCGCCCGGCTGCAGCGCACCACCGACTGGGGGCGCCGAATGCGGACCGCCGACCTGGCCACCGGCCTGGGCCATGCCCTGCGCGAAGAGCTCGACTATCGCATCGAGTTGGCCAATATGGAGGCCGTCGCCGCCACCTCCGGCGGCGCCGTCGCCGTCCCCCGTACGTACCCGCGGTGGTGCACCGATCGCGTCCTGATCATGGAGCAAGTACGCGGTATGCCGTTGTCCCGCAGCGCGGATCGCCTGGCGCGGACCCCGGGGCCGGAACGCCGCCGGCTGGCGGACGAACTCTTCGCCAATGTGCTGAGGCAGATCACCGTGGGCGGGGTCTTCCACGCCGATCTGCACCCGGGCAATATCGTCTGGGAAGAGGACCGGCTGGTCCTGCTGGACTTCGGCTCCGTGGGCCGCCTGGATCGCGCCGCCCGCGATTCCCTGGGTCTGCTGCTGCTGGCCTTCGAACGCCAGGACTCCCTGGCCGCCACGGACGCCCTGATCGACCTGCTCGGCCGTCCCGACAATCTCGCCGACCGTCGCCTGGAGCGGGAGCTGGGTGAGCTGCTGCTGCGCGGCGGAGACACCGTGGCCGTCTTTTCCGGGCTCTTCGGAATCGTTGCCGGACATGGGTTTGCGGTGCCCCCGATGGTCGCGGCGGCGTTCCGGGCGTTCAGCGCCCTGGATGGCACCCTGGCCACGCTCAGCCCAGGATTCGATGCCGTCGCCGCGGCCCGGGAGATGCAGGGTGGGGTGCTCGCCGAGCAGTTCGCGCCGGCCCAGGTCCGCGAGCGCCTGGAATCGCAGTTGGCCTTGATGCTGCTCATGCTGCAACGGCTGCCGCGCCGGCTGGACCGGATCGGCAGCGACCTGGCCGACGGGCGCTTTTCCATCCAGGTCCGCGCCCTGGCCCACCCCGACGACCGGGCCTTCCTGACCGGGATCGTCCAGCAGGTGGTCACCGCGATCCTGGCGGCCACGTGCACCCTCGGGGCGATCCTGCTGGCCATCACGCCCCAAGGCCCGCACCTGGCCGGCGAGGTACGCCTCTATCCGATGCTCGGGGCCTTGCTGGGCTTCTTCGGGTTCGCCCTCGCCGCGCGACTCTTGGCGCTGGTCTTCCGCCAGCACTCCCGCTGACCGGTTCGTCTGCCCTACAACGAAAACCCGGGTGCGGCTCGCCCCCTGCAGCGAGCCGCACCCGGTCGACACCCGGCGGCGGGCAGTCACCCGACCGAGCCGGTATGGCGTTACTTCACCTCGCGAGTCATCACTCGCCATACGCCGATGGCCATCGGCAGCCCGACCCAGAGCGCGGTGGAGGCCCCCAGGTGCGCCCACTGCTCGCCGGACATGCTGCCGGCCATCAGCGGCTCGATCGTGCGGTTGAGGTCGAGCCACTCACCGATGGAGTTCAGCCGCTGGCTGATGCCGCCGGCGATCGACCAGACGGTCGGCAACAGGATCGAGGCGACGATCGCGACCGGGGTGTTGAGGAAGGAGAAGCCGAAGGCCAGCCCCTGGACGACGAAGATCGTCATCGCGACCACAAAACCCAGAACCAGTTTCGTGCCAATGTGCCAGTCCCCGGCGGCGCCGCGGGCGGTGATGGCCAGCACATGCGCCAGGGCGGATGCGGCGAAGGCCGCGGCGATGACCACCAGCCCGAGGATGGCCCCGGCCAGGATTTTCGCCAGCACCACCCGGCCGCGACGAGGCTCCAAGGTGAAGGTCACCAGGCCGGTGCGCTGCGACCATTCGGCCGTGGCCGCCATGATCCCGACGACCGGCAGCAGCACCATCAGGGGGAATGCGGTCATCGCGACGAAGGTCTCGAAGGTCATCTCCTCCGGCGGGCCCCAGATGAGCATGGCCCCGACGACGAGCAGCGAGATCGCGGCCATGGCGATCAGCATCCAACGCCCGGCGCGGGTGTCGACCATCTTGCGCAGCTCCACCCGGACCAGCCGAGCGAAAGGCACCCCCTTGGTCGCCTCCACCGCTGGTCGCTCGCGGGTCAGGTGGGAGGTATGGGGATCCAGGACGGCGGTCATGCGGCTTTCCCTTCGCGCGAATCGTCAGCGGTGAGTTTGAGGAACATCTCTTCCAGGCCCTCGGCCCCGGAGGTACGCAGTTCGGTGAGGACGACCCCGGCGGCCAGCGCGGTGCGGCCCACGTCCTCGGCGGAGGCGTTCACCAGCAGCGCACCGGAGTCGCCGCGCACGGCATACCCGGCCCGCTCGCAGGCGGCGGCGAGCGCGGCATTGTCGAGCGAAACCGCCCGCGTGCCAGCCGATTCCAGCAGTTCGGCCTTGCTGCCCTGAGCCACGATCCGGCCGCGGCCGATCATCACCAGTTCGTCGGCGATGATCTGCACCTCGTGCAGCAGGTGGCTGGACAGCAGCACGGTTCCGCCCTGATCCGCATACGCCCGCAGCATCTGGCGCATCCAGTGGATGCCCTGCGGGTCCAGGCCATTGGCGGGCTCGTCGAGGATCAGCACCTGCGGATCCCCCATCAAGGCCGAGGCCAGGCCGAGGCGCTGCCGCATACCGAGGGAGTAGTTGCGCACCCGGCGCTTGGCCTCGGCCGGGGTCAGCCCGACCAGTTCCAGCGCTTGGGCGACGCGCGCCTTGGGCACGCCGACCTGCATCCCGACCAGGTGCAGCACCTCTGCACCGGTGCGGCCCGGGTGCTGGGCGGCGGCGTCGAGCATCACGCCGACATGCCGGGCCGGGTTGGGCAGCGCCCGGTACTCGCGCCCCAGGATGGTGGCGCGGCCGCTGGTCGGCGGGGTCAGCCCGGTCATCATGCGCATGGCGGTCGACTTGCCGGCGCCATTGGGGCCGAGGAAGCCGGTGACCGATCCCGGCCGCGCGGCAAAGGAAATATCGTCCACGGCCGTGAAGCTGCCGTATCGCTTGGTGAGGTTCTCGACCACGATCATGGCTCCAGCCTCCCCCGGCCCGCGCCGGCTCACATCGGCCCCGCGGCTAGACCGGTATGCGACTTTGGTCGATCCGGTGGGCCCCGGGGCACGACCTGCGGCGCTAGGGCCGCGCGCGGCGCCCACCTACGCTGGTCGTATGCCGATCGACCGCGAGCCACCGGCCCCACCCCGCGGGGGATGGGGTCGCATCGGCCCGATCGCCGTGGTGGTCCTCGGCGGGCTGGTGGCCTGGGGCGCGGTGGTGACCAGCTTCCCGCCGGATGTCAGTCCGGTCTTCGAGGCCTGGTTGTATGTCGTCGACCTGGCCCTCGGGTTGATCGCCGCCGTGCTCACGATCTGGCGGCGCCGTTATCCCCAGCAGATCGCCTTGTCCGTCACCCTGATTGGGGCCGTGTCGACCTTGGCCGGCGGGGCCGTGATCCTCACGCTCGCCTCGGTGGCCACGCGACGTAGGTGGCGCGAACTCATCTGGCTGGCCCCGCTCAATGTGCTCACCGGGATCTGGGTCGAGCGCATGTATCCGTCGACCATGGAGGATCGACCGGGCTGGCTCTTCCTGTTCATCATGCTGGTGCTCATGGTCGGCGCGGTCACTGCCACCGGCGTCGCCGTCGGTGGCCGCCGCGAACTCGCGCGGGAGCGGGTGGAATCGGCGCAGCGCGACCAGGCCCGCCGGATCGCCCAGGCGGCGGCCGGGGAGCGCACCCGGATCGCCCGGGAGATGCACGACGTGCTCGCGCATCGCATCTCGCTGGTCGCGATGCACGCCGGCGCCCTCAACTACCGCACCGACCTGCCACCGGAGCAGATGGCCCAGGCCCTGAAGACCATCGAGAGCAATGCCCACCAAGCGCTGGCCGACCTGCGCGAGGTCCTCGGGGTGTTGCGCGAGCAGCCCAGCGGCGCCGCCGAGGCCGATGGCCCGCAGCGGCCGCAGCCGGGTTTTCACGACATACCGACCCTGGTGGTGGAGGTGGTCGACTCCGGTATGCGGGTTGACCTGAGTGATACGACGAGTGGCGAGGTGCCGGTGGCGCTGGGGCGGGCGGCGTACCGGGTGGTGCAGGAGGCGCTGACGAATGCTCGCAAGCACTCCCCCGGCGCGCGTGTGACGATCGGCCTGTCCGGTGCGCCGAGCGCCGGCCTGCGCGTCGCGGTCAGCAATCCCCGCGCGGTGGCCCGGCTCGATGTGGACTTGCCGACGTCCGGGCTCGGGTTGCTCGGCCTGCAGGAGCGGGTCAATCTCGCCGGCGGCACCCTGCGGCATGGCACCACCCCCGGCGGCGGGTATGCCGTCGACGCCTGGCTGCCCTGGCCGGTCGCCCAGCCCATCGCGGAGGCCTCATGACCCCCCACTCCCCTGACCACGCCCAGCCGCCGATCCGGGTGCTACTCGTCGACGACGACCCGATGGTCCGCACCGGCCTGGGCCTGATCCTCGGCGGCGATCCGGGCATCGAGATCGTCGCGGAGGCGGCGGATGGGGAAGACGCCCTGGTCGCGCAGGCCCGGCATACCCCCGATGTGGTGCTCATGGACATCCGAATGCCGCGGCGCGACGGCTTGAGCGCGACCCAGGCCATGATGGCGCTGCCGCGCCCGCCGGCGATCCTGGTGCTGACCACCTTCGATGCCGACGAACTGGTGCTCGGGGCGCTGCGCGCCGGGGCGGCCGGCTTTCTGCTCAAGGACACCCCGCCGGCGCGTCTGGTGGAGGCGGTCCGCAGCGTCGCCGCGGGCCAGGCGATCCTCTCTCCCAGCGCCACCGCGACCGTCATCGCCGCGGTCGCCCAGCCCGAACTCACCCGCGATGACGAAGCCCGCCAGCGCGCCCGCGCGCAGTTGGCCCAGCTCACCGAGCGGGAACTGGAGGTCGCCGAGGCCATCGGCCGCGGTCTGTCCAACACCGAGATCGCCGCGCAGCTCTATATGAGCGTGGCGACGGTCAAGGCGCATGTGGGCCGGATCTTCACCAAGCTGGGTCTGGACAACCGCGTTCAGATCGCGATCGTGGTCCACGACGCCGGCAAGTAGGCTGCTGCCCCGTGCGTGTAGTCATTGCCCGGTGCAGCGTGGACTACGAGGGGCGGCTCACCGCCCACCTCCCGCTGGCCACCCGGTTGCTCATGGTCAAGGCCGATGGATCGGTCCTCGTCCACAGCGACGGCGGTTCCTACAAGCCCCTCAACTGGATGTCCCCGCCGTGCGTGCTCAGCGAGCAGGCACCGAGTCCGGAGGACCAGGCCGACGGCGTGGTCGCGGTCTGGACGGTGCGGCATACCAAATCGGATGACCGGCTCCTGGTGCGCATCCATGAGGTGGTGTCGGACACGGCATACGAACTCGGGATCGATCCGGGTCTGGTCAAGGACGGGGTGGAGGCGCACCTGCAGGCCCTGCTCGCCGAACACATCACCACCCTGGGCGAGGGTTATTCGCTGGTCCGGCGCGAGTACATGACCTCGATCGGCCCGGTCGACATCCTGTGTAAGGACGCCGTGGGCGGCACGGTCGTGGTGGAGATCAAGCGCCGCGGCGAGATCGACGGGGTCGAGCAATTGACGCGCTATCTGGAACTGATCAACCGCGATCCACATCTCGCGCCGGCGACCGGGGTCTTCGCCGCCCAGCAGATCAAGCCGCAGGCACGGGTGCTCGCGCAGGATCGCGGCATTCGCTGCCTGGTCCTGGACTATGACGCCCTGCGCGGGCTCGACTCGAGCGCCGACCGGCTGTTCTGAGCCGGTGGCTGCTCGGTCACGGCTACGAGATTAGGCGCTTAGCGGCAGCCGGCCCGCGCCGGCCCCGAAGCGGCGCGCCATCCCAAACCGGCGCAGCAGACGCTGCAGGTTCGGGCTCACCGCCACCAGGCGCATCTCGTGACCGAGCCGCTGGCCCCGGCGGTGGCATTCGAGCAAGAGCCCGAGCCCGGTGGTATCGACCTCGACCTCGGCCAGATCCAAGAGCAGCGGACCCGGCGCCTTCTCGATAATCGCGTGCAAGCGGGCGCGCAGATCGGCGGCATTGTGCCGGTCGATCGGGCCGGTGATCAGCACGAAGGTGCCCTCGTCATGGGGCTGCACGACGACCGATGTCGCCTGCCTGGTGTCCACCATCGCTGTCATGTCCTGCTCCCCCCGCTGCGCTGTTGACATATATACGCCGTTGTCATCTGCGAGGTTGGTATGACACGCGTCACAGTTTGATCACGGACTCCAGTGGGCGTACCGGGGCATCCGGCAGAGTGGCCACATGGTCAACCTGACGCGCATCTATACGCGCACCGGCGACACCGGCACGACGACCCTCGGCGACTTCAGCCGCACCCGCAAGACCGACCCGCGGCTGGCGGCCTATGCCGACACGAATGAAGCGAATGCGGCCATCGGCGTCGCACTGGCCAGCAGTGGACTCGAGGCAATCGCCGGTGGGCTCGCACCCGAGGTGGCCGCCACGCTTTTCCGGGTGCAGAACGACCTCTTCGACGTCGGCGCGGACCTGAGCACCCCCCTGCGCCCCACGTATGCCGCCGAGCCCCTTCGTGTGCGGGCCGAGTGGGTGGACGAACTGGAGGCGGACTGCGACGAGTTCAACGCCCGGCTGGAGCCGCTGCGCTCCTTCATCCTGCCCGGTGGGACGCCGGGTGCGGCCCAGCTCCACGTCGCCTGCACGGTGGTCCGGCGGGCGGAGCGCTCGACCTGGGCGGCCATCGAGGCGTATGGCGATGCCCCCGCCCCCGAGCCCGAGCCGGGTGGCGTGAACCCCGAATGCGCGACCTACCTCAACCGGCTCTCGGATCTGCTCTTCATCCTGGCCCGGGTGGCCAATCTAGAGGCCGGCGGCGATGTGCTCTGGCAGCCTGGTGGCGGCCGGGTGGCGGCACCGACGCGCCAGCGACGCACCGATCCTGGCCAGGCCTAGCCCCCTGGTCAGGCTTAGCTCATTGGCCAGGCCTCGCTCCCGGGCCAGGCCTCACTCAGATGACGTGCCCCGTCGCGGCCGAATGACCCGGCGGGGCACTCTCCAGCCAGGCGCGAATCGCGGTCAGGCCCGACGGCGCCATTGCCAGGTCGAAATCGGTGCCGGCCGAATAACCGCGCACCATCGAGGCTTCGGCGAAGCCCGGGATGGGCTCGGCGGCGACCGTCGGCGACCCCATCTCCACCGCGTCCCGGCCCCAACTGACCGCCGGCTTGGTGCTCAGGCTCACCATCGGGAACCAGTCGATCGTGCGGTCCCCAAAACGCAGCAACCCCAGCCGCCACGGCTGGTCGGCTGGGGTGCGGAAGGCACATAGCAGGATCGGCGCAGAGCCGGCGATCCGGTGTCGGCGCAGCCAGATGAAGGCAATGAGCGCGATGGCGATAAGCAGCAGCAGGCCGAGGAGGATCCCGCCTACCCGGACCGCCTCCGACATCGTCTGCTCCGTCGACTCAGCGGGCCAGTGAGCCCTCGGACACCGTCTCGGAGACGATGACCACCTTGTCGTGGTCGACGGACATGAATCCGCCGTCGATGGTCGCGGTCTGGGCGCCGTCGGTGCCGTGGATACGGACCTCGCCCTGGCTGAGGACAACCAGCGTCGGCGCGTGTCCCGGCATGATGCCCAGGTCGCCCTCGACGGAGCGCACCGACACCATGGTGGCCTCGCCCGACCACACTTCGCTGACGGCGGAAACCAGCTGCACCTGCAAAGCCACGGGATGCATCCTCACGGGTCGAGAGAGTTCGGAGATCCCGAGTCTACTCGCCGCGCAGGGATGCTCCGGACGCCGCCCAGGGTGCTCCGGACGCCGCCGACCAAGCCGCTCTCGGGGCGGCGGGCACCCCATAGCGGCACGGGCGGCAACGCAAAGACCCCCGGGAGCACCGGGGGTCTTTGGCAGGTCGCTAAGGCGACCAATCCGAGCCGTCAGCGGCTCACAGGTTCTTCTGGATCTCGGCCCACTGGCGCTCGACGTCCTCAAGGCCACCGCACATGAAGAACGCCTGCTCACCGATGTGGTCATACTCACCGTCGAGGATCTTGGTGAACGCCTCGATGGTCTCGCTCAGCGGTACGGTCGAGCCCTCGATGCCGGTGAACTGCTTGGCCACATAGGTGTTCTGCGACAGGAAGCGCTGGATGCGCCGCGCGCGGTTGACGAGGATCTTGTCCTCTTCGGACAGCTCGTCGATACCGAGGATCGCGATGATGTCCTGGAGCTCCTTGTTGCGCTGCAGGATCTGCTTGACGCGCACCGCGGTGGTGTAGTGGTCCTCCGCGATGTACCGGCGGTCGAGGATCCGGCTGGTGGAGGTCAGCGGGTCCACGGCCGGGTAGATGCCGAGGGAGGCGATCTCACGCGAGAGCTCAGTGGTCGCGTCCAGGTGGGCAAAGGTGGTCGCCGGCGCCGGGTCGGTGTAGTCGTCCGCGGGGACGTAGATCGCCTGCATCGAGGTGATCGAGTGACCACGCGTGGAGGTGATGCGCTCCTGGAGCACACCCATCTCGTCGGCGAGGGTGGGCTGGTAACCCACGGCGGACGGCATACGGCCGAGCAGCGTCGAGACCTCGGAGCCGGCCTGGGTGAAGCGGAAGATGTTGTCGATGAAGAGCAGCACGTCCTGCTTCTGCACATCGCGGAAGTACTCCGCCATGGTCAGCGCGGACAGGGCGACCCGCAGCCGGGTGCCCGGCGGCTCGTCCATCTGGCCGAAGACCAGCGCGGTCTGACCGAGCACGCCCGCCTCGTCCATTTCCACCATGAGGTCGTTGCCCTCACGGGTGCGCG
>CAKZIH010000160.1 GCA_936931335.1 uncultured Nostocoides sp.
CTTCTTGGCGGCCGCGGTGCCGGAGGAACCGGACACGATCGCGCCGGCGTGGCCCATCGTCTTGCCCTCGGGGGCGGTGAAGCCCGCGACATAGCCGACGACCGGCTTGCTGACCTTCTCCTTGATGTAGGCCGCGGCCCGCTCCTCGGCGTCGCCACCGATCTCGCCGATCATCACGATGGCGTCGGTCTCGTCGTCGGCCTCGAACGCCTCGAGGCAGTCGATGTGCGTGGTGCCGATGATCGGGTCACCGCCGATGCCGACCGCGGTCGAGAAGCCGAACTCGCGCAGTTCATACATCATTTGGTAGGTCAGCGTGCCGGACTTGGAGACCAGGCCGATGCGTCCGCCGCCGGAGATATTGGCCGGGATGATGCCGGCGTTGGACTTGCCGGGGCTGATCAGACCGGGGCAGTTGGGCCCCACGATCCGGGTGCTCTTACCGAGGCTGTAGTTGTAGAACTCCGCGGAGTCCTTGACCGCGACGCCCTCGGTGATGACCACCGCGAGCGGGATCTTGGCGTCGATCGCCTCGATGACGGCGGCCTTGGTGAAGGCCGCGGGGACGAAGATCACCGACACATTGGCGCCGGTCGCGTCGATCGCCTCCTGCACCGTCCCGAAGACCGGGATCGACTGGCCCTCAGGGAAGTCCACGCTGGTGCCGGCCTTGCGGGGGTTGACGCCGCCGACGATCTGGGTGCCCGAGGCCAGCATGCGCGTGGTGTGCTTCATACCTTCGCTGCCGGTCATGCCCTGGACGATGACCTTGGAGTTCTCGTCGAGAAAGATTGCCATGGTTCGTTTGCCGTTTCTGCCGTGAAGTCGGGTAGGGGTTGCTCGCGAGAGGGCCGGATCAGGCGGCCGAGGCGGCCAGCTCGGCAGCCTTCTTGGCCGCGCCGTCCATGGTGTCTTCCAGGGTGACCAGCGGGTGGGCGAAGTCGGCGAGGATGCGCCGACCTTCCTCGACGTTGTTGCCGTCGAGGCGGACCACCAGCGGCTTGGTCGCCTTGTCACCCAGGGCCTGCAGCGCGCCGACGATGCCATTGGCCACCGCATCGCACGCGGTGATGCCGCCGAAGACATTGACGAAGACCGACTTCACCTGCTCATCCCCGAGGATGATGTTCAAGCCATTGGTCATCACCTCGGCCGAAGCACCGCCACCGATGTCGAGGAAGTTCGCCGGCTTGGAGCCGAGCGACTCACCGGCATAAGCGACCACGTCGAGGGTGGACATGACCAGGCCGGCGCCATTGCCGATGATGCCGACATTGCCGTCCAGCTTGACGTAGTTAAGGCCCTTCTCCTTGGCCGCCGCCTCGAGCGGGTCGGTGGCCGAGCGGTCCTCGAGAGCCGCGTGGGCGGCCTGGCGGAAGTCGGCGTTGGCGTCCAGGGAGACCTTGCCGTCCAGGGCGATGATCTCCCCGTCCTCGCTCTTGACCAGCGGGTTGACCTCGACGAGCGTGGCGTCCTCGTCGCGGTAGACCTCCCACAGCTTCTGCAGGACGGGCACGATCTTGGCGCCGGTCTCCGCATCGAAGCCGGCCGCGTCGACGATCTCCTGGCCCTTGGCCTCGTCGATGCCGACGTTCGGGTCGACCGCGATCTTGGCCAGCGCCTCGGGGCGCTCGACAGCGAGGGTCTCGATGTCCATGCCGCCCTCCTTGGAGCACATGGCCAGATAGGTCCGGTTGGCCCGATCCAGCAGGAGGGAGAAGTAGTACTCCTCGGCGATCTTGGCGCCCTGGGCGATCATCACGGTGTTGACCGTGTGGCCCTTGATGTCCATGCCGAGGATCTGCTCGGCATACTGCTGCGCCTCATCGGCGTTCTTGGCGACCTTGACGCCACCGGCCTTACCGCGCCCGCCGGTCTTCACCTGGGCCTTGACGACGGTGACCCCGCCGCTCTTGGCGCCGATGGTCTCGGCGGCGGCACGGGCCTCCTGCGGGGTGGTCGCCGTGGCGCCCGCGAGCACGGGCACGCCGTGCTGCTCGAACAGGTCTCGGGCTTGGTATTCGAAAAGGTCCACGAGGTGCTTCCGTCCTTCGCTGCGTCGGTGCTGCCACGGGCCCCGCGACTGGGGCCCAGAGTCAAGTGCGACCCTATCGGCTCCGCATACCGCCCCGGGCCGGTATGCCGCTCCGACCGGCTCAGCCCATCCCCACCTGTGACCAGTTCGCCCCAAAGCCGGTCGCCTTGGTGAATCCGCGGGCGGGATCGACCGGCAAGAGGTAATACCAGGACGCGCCCGGCGCCCCGGCCCAGCGCCAACCGTGCTCGCCCGCACTCACTTCCGTGACCGGCTGCCACGTCATTCCGCCGTCCGCGGACGACCGCACGACGGGCTCGGTGGTGTCGCCGCCGGTGGCGACCACGAGATGCTGGTCATCGCCTGCCGCAAAGTTCACGAAGCTCGCCTGGGGCACCAGCAGTCCCTCGCCGGACTGGGTCGTCCACGTCGCGCCCTCGTCGTTGCTACGTCGGATTATGTAGTAGCGCTGCCCTTCGGTCGGCTCGCTCTCGCAGGCCGCGAACAGGGTGGATCCGGCGCCGGGCGCCGCGATCCGGCCGCGCTGCCCCTCATCGCAAACCCCGGTCAGCGCTCCGGCGGCGCCCCCGGGCGTGATGGCCACCGGTATGCCGCCGCCATCGGCGAGCACTGGGGTGGCATAGGCGCGCCCCTGCCACCAGGTCAGTTCGACCCCGGTAATATCGGACTCGCTGATGCGCACCGGCTCAGAGGTGGCGGCAAGCGCCTCCACGGGCATGACCTGAACCCAGGTGTCACCGCTGCAGCGATCGCCCTCGCAATCGCCATCGGTGGACGCGACCGCCACATTCGTGCCGTCGGTGGCGACCTCGAGGACGGTCTTGCCCTTGACCGGGTACTTGTGGAAGGTCAGGCCGCCGTCGGTGGTCTGCAGGATGCCCCCGCCATAGATCCAGCCGAACTGCTCATTGGCCATCCGAATGTCGCCGAAAGAGCCGGCGCTGGGCACCGGGTCCATCGAATCGGCCACCGCGGGAGTGGTGCCGGTGCCGTCGTCGGTGATCGTGGTGACCATTTCCCAGGATCCGCCATTGTCGACCGAGCGGACCACGACCGGGCAGCGGGTATCGGTGCACATGCCGGAGCCGAGGGCAAAGACCGTGCTGGCTCCCGCTTGAGAGACCGACAGGGTGTCGAAGGTGGCCGGCATCGGCTGGGGCTTATTGGGCGTCGTCTCGCTGGCCGTATCGCTAGGGCTAGCCGGCGGCGTGGTGGAGCTGGCCGGCGGCACGGATACGGACGGGGTGTCCGAGGTCGCGGAGGTAGCCTCGGTGGGCGCCGCCGTCGGATCCGCGGTCGGGCTGGTAGGCGGCGGGCTGCCGGCCGAGGTGGAGATGCTGGGCAGGCCCGTGCTGGCCGGGTCCACACCCTGCAGGTCGCCATCGGTGCCGGTACCGCGCAGCATCCAGCCCCCCAGGCCCGCGACGGTGGCGGCGGCGACCAGGCCCGCGGCATACCCCATCCACCGCGGCGGACCACTGCGACGAGACCGATTCGCCTGCGCGACAATCGATTCCCAGCGCTGCTCATCCCCGGGCATCGAGGTGATCGCGCCGCGTTCTCGCGCGAAGAACTCCTCGATCGGATCGTGCGGATTCATCGGACACCTTCCAAAATCTGCGCCAGCTTCTGGCGGGCATCCCACAAATCACGCTTGACCCCACCCTCGGACTTGCCGAGCTGGGAAGCCACCTGCGCGATCGTCAGATCGGCGTAATAGTGCAGCATGACCGCCATACGCAGGCGGTCGGGAAGCGCGAGCACGGCATCGCGCACGGTGAGATCGCGGGCCAAGTCACGCTCGACACCGGTGTCCAGGTCGTGACCCACCTTGCCGTAAGCCACCTGCTCGCGGCCCCGCTTGCGCCAGTGGTCACGGATGAGATTGCCGGTCGCGGTATAGAGCCAGGGGCGGGGTTCGGCGACCTCGCCCCAGTGGGACAACAGCTTGACGAAGGCCTCCGTCGCGAAGTCATGCGCCAGGTCTCGGTCCCCCACCAACCGAGCCGCCCACCCGGCGAGCTGACCATACTGGGCTCGGTAGACCTCGTTGACCGCGTGCTCGGCAGGGCTGATCACGGCGCCGCGCGACATGAAGCCCCCCTTCATCAGCCTCGGCGGTGCGGCGGCAATCGCGGTCATCCCCCTACGACGCCGCACCTGCCCCCATGGTTGGGGGTTTCGTTGCGTTATTTTTACCCGGCCGCCGCCGGGTGTCGGACACCGGCCATGGTTCGTGGGTCCGCATGCGGTCCGCGCCCGGGTCGTCCGTAACATACGGGCGACCCGCATACCGGCAAAGACCAGCAGAATTTTGGATAACGAAACGGTCACGCTACGGTATGACGATTCCGGAGCCACTCGTGGCTTGTGCCCTGCCCCCCGAAGGACCCAATCCGTGAGTCGTCATGCTCGCGCGCGCCTCCCCCTGCGCGTTCGCGCCAAGTCCGCCCTGCGTCATCCCGGTCTTGTCGCCCCCGTCGTCATCTCCGCCGGCATCCTCGGCTGCATGTCCGGGTCGGTGACCGGCGCCGCCTCCGCCTCACCGGTAACCGGCGGCCCCACCAACGACTCGGCGGTGTCCGAGTCGGTGGCTGCGGCGCTGGCCGGAGTCATTCTGCTGGGGGTGTTGCCTGGCCTGTGGTACAGCTGGGTGGCGCAGCCGGGGGTCTGGTCGGCGTTGGCTGGGCCAGATCGGAAGAGCGTCGTGT
>CAKZIH010000161.1 GCA_936931335.1 uncultured Nostocoides sp.
TGGAGCGCGCCCGGGAACTCGCCGCCCGCATCGAGCCCGCCATCCACGTCGGCACCGTCGGGATCAATCTCCGCACCCGCCGAGTCACCCTCTCCGGCACCGAGATCCACCTCACGCCAACGGAATTCGATCTGCTGGCGCGGTTGGCCGACAGTCCCGGGACGGTACTCACCCGAGAGCAACTGCTCGCCGACGTATGGGGTTGGGATGACGCCAGCGGCACCCGCACCGTCGACAGCCACGTCAAGGCGCTGCGCGCCAAGATCGGCGCCGAGCGGATCCGGACCGTGCACGGCGTCGGTTATGCACTGGAGCCGGGGGCGTGAATCCGCTGGCTCAAGCGTCCTCGCTCAAGGTGAAACTCGGTGCGCTGGTAGGGATTAGCGTGCTGTTGGCCACCGTGGTGGCCACCATCGGGGTCAGCAGCCGGGTCACTCCATGGCTGGTGATCCCGGTGACCGTCGCCGTGGCGATGCTGGTGACCCAGTGGCTGGCGGCCGGGATGACCGCCCCGTTGCGGGCGATGACCGCGGCCGCGGGGCGCATGGCCCGCGGTGACTACGCCACGACGGTTAGTGCGGCGGGTCGCGATGAGGTCGCCGAACTCGCCCGTGCCTTCAACGCGATGTCCGCCGAACTGCGCGATGTCGACCAGCACCGGCGCGAACTCGTCGCCACTGTCTCCCACGAATTGCGCACTCCCGCAGCGGCTTTGCGGGCGATCTTGGAAAACATGGCCGACGGCGTGGCGCCCATGGACGAACCCGGCTTGCGCACCGCCCTGGGTCAGGCCGAGCGCCTCAGCGAGTTGCTAACTGACTTGTTGGCGCTGTCCCGGATCGACGCGGGGCTGGTCGCCCTGCGCCTCGAGCCGGTGGTCGTGCGCGACCTGCTCGAGGAGGTAGTCGGCGACTTGGTACTGGCGGGCCGGTCCACGCCGGTGGAAATCGCCGTAACACCAGCGAATCTGACGATCACCGCGGAACGCGCGCGCTTGCGCCAGGCGGTCACGAACCTGATCGACAACGCCGCCCGGCATACCGCCTCGGGCACATCCGTGCAGGTGGGCGCCGTGCGGCGCGGAGCGGAATGGGACCTCGACGTCACCGACTCCGGCCCCGGGATCGCCCCCGGCGACCGCGAGGGGGTCTTCGAGCGTTATGGGACCGCTTCGGCCGGCGGGACCGGTTTGGGCCTGGCCGTCACCCGATGGGTGGCGGAGATCCACGGCGGCCGGGTGGCCGCGATCGATCCCGACCCGGGCCGGCGCGGTGCCCGGCTGCGACTCACCCTTCCCGTGCAGCCCGCGCTGCGCAGCCCGCGGGCCCCGCTGGCATCGACCGATTCGCCTACTCCGGCAACGACATCCGTGCAGGCCACCATCGGCCCCAGCACGACCGACCACCGCACCACCGGCCACCGCGCCACCGCACCCCCGACCACCGACGCCAGCACCGCCGACCCCAGCACCGACGACGCCAGCACCACCGGCCCCAGCGCCGCTAACCACAGCACAGCTGACCACCCAGGAGCTTCGATGACCGCCCCGCCCGCCCGGCCCTTGCCGCCGGCATACGGCCCCCTCCCCCCCAACCGCACCACGCCGCCGCCGGTCATCGACTCCCTCTTCGGCTCCCTCTGGCCCGACGCCGGCGTGCGTGGCCGGCCGCGCCTGCTGATCGCGGCACTGGCCACCGGACTCTTCGCGGCAATTGCGTTGCCGCAGCGCAACTTCGGCCTGGCCAGCACCCTGGTCCTGCTCGCCGCGGGGGCCACCATTGCCGCGTCCGCGCCCCGGCGGCGCTGGACCGCGCTCTATCTCGCATTGGCCGTGGGGCTGGCCTTCGTCCCGATGCTGCGCGCCGCCGGCTGGCTGTCCGTGTTGGCCCTGATGGCCGGCGCCACCCTGGTGGTTGCCGCGCTGGCTCCGGTCGGCAGCATCCTGGGGCTGGTCGCGACCGCCAGCGCCTGGCCGCTGGCCGGTCTGCGCGGCCTGCCCTGGCTCGGCCGGATGCTCGCGTTGCCCCGCCGCGACCGCCGGCAGTGGTCCCCTGTGGTCGGTACCGCCCTACTCAGCGTTCTCGCTCTGGTGATCTTCGGTGGCCTGTTCGCCTCCGCGGACGCGATCTTCGGGCGCTGGGTCGGTGCGTTAATCCCGGACCTGAGCGCGGACACCATCGTCCAACGCGTCTTTATCCTGCTCGCGGTCGCCGGCATCACCCTGGCGGCGGTCTACCTGGCCACCAATCCCTTGCGTGCCGGCGCCCTGCACGCCCGCGCCCCCAAGCCCGTGCAGCGTGCCTGGGAGTGGGTCATTCCGGTCGCCTTCGTGGTGCTCATGTATGCCGGTTTCTTGCTCGCCCAGGCCAGCGCCTGGCTGCGCGGCCACGACTTCGTCCAGCGCACCACCGGGCTGACGTATGCCGATTACGTCCACCAGGGTTTCGGCCAGCTCACGCTCGCTTCGCTACTTACCGTCGCGGTGGTCGCCCTCACGGCACGGAAGGCACGCCATACCAAAGCGGCGGACCGGCTCCTGTTGCGCGCGCTGCTCGGCACCCTCTGTGTGCTCACCTTGCTCGTCATCGCCTCGGCCGTATGGCGCATGCACCTCTACCAGCAGGCCTATGGCTTCACCGCGCTGCGCCTGGTGGTGGACGCCTTCGAGCTCTGGGTGGGGCTGGTCGTCGCGATGCTGCTGGTGGCCGGGATTCGCCTGTCCGGCACCTGGATTCCGCGCACGGTGGTGGCTACGGGTGCGGCCGTGATCCTCGGTCTGGCCGTCCTCAACCCGGACGCCTATGTGGCCAACGCCAACCTCGACCGCTACCAGAGCACCGGCAAACTCGACGCCTACTACCTGACCCGCCTGTCAGCGGATGCGGTCCCCGCCATGTCTGCCCGGCTCTCCGGGACCGACCGCGCCTGCCTGCTGGTGCCAGGCGATCAGGTCGATGACCGCCACCAGCCGGACGACTTCCTGTCCTTCAACCTGGGCCGGTATCGCGCGGCCGGAATTGTGCCGCGAGAGCCGGTGAGCACCATCGACTTTGACTGCACGCCCGTGCGCAGCAACTGACCACCGGCCCAATGGCCGCGCCAGCAACCAGAAACGCCGCAGCGCCGTGGGGATCGCTCCCCACGGTGCTGCGGCGTTGGTACGACAAACCGACTGGGTCGTCAGCGCACCTTGTCGGTGTCGACGATGTCGATCCGGACGGTCTGGCCGCCCGAGAGGGCGCCCATCACCGTGCGCAACGCTCCGGCCGTACGCCCGGAGCGGCCGATGACCCGACCGAGGTCCTCGGGGTGCACGCGCACCTCAAGCAGGCTGCCGCGGCGCAGGTCCTTCGTGCGCACCACGACCTCATCCTTGTGGTCGACGATGCCGGTGACGAGGTGCTCCAGCGCCTCTTCCAGCACGCTCACGCCTGGGCCGAGTCGTCCGCACCCGCCTCGGCGGTCTCCGCCGGGGCGTTGGTGTCGGCGTCGACATCGGTACTGTCGGCCGAGGCCGCACCACTGTCGGTGTCGGCGGCCGGAGCCTCCGGGGTCTCCGCGGCGGCCGGAGCCTCGTCGGCAACGGGGGCCTCGGCAGCGGCTGGAGCTTCGGCAGCGGCTTCCGCGGGGGCAGCCTCGGCGGCCTTCGCGGTGCGACGCGGGGTGGTGGCCTTGGTGTCCTCGGCGCTCGCCTTGCCGGCGGCGGCAACCGCGGCCTCGTAGAGCTCCTGCTTGCTCGGCTGGGCTGGCTTGACCTTGAGGGTGCCCTCGGCGCCGGCCTCGCCCTTGAACTTCTGCCAGTCACCGGTGATCTTGAGCAGCGCCTCGACGGCCTCGGTCGGCTGCGCGCCATTGGCGAGCCAGTACTGCGCGCGCTCGCCGTCGATCTCGATGAGCGAGGGCTCCTCGGTGGGGTGGTACTTGCCGATCTCCTCGATCGCCCGGCCGTCCCGCTTGGTGCGGGAGTCCATGACAACGACGCGGTAGAACGGGCTGCGGATCTTGCCCATCCGCTTCAGACGAATCTTGACAGCCACGTGACGTGGTCTCCTATTTCGTTGTTGTGAGCACGGCGAGACCGGACGCGCTGGCCCGGGGAGCCGGAACTCGGGGTAGTTATCCGCCGACGGAATGACCGTCCCGGAAGGTGTACGAACGCTCTATTCTGCCACGACCCGACCGGTGCCCCGGCACGGTCGGGATTCGCACATGCGGGGACTCGACACCGCCCCCCGCCGGCCGGTCAGCGACTGCGCCAGGCGTCCGGCTCGTTGATGAGCTGGTTCACATGCGCGGGCAGGTTACCGCTCAGCACATCGCGCAGGGTGACCTCGTCCAGGACCAGCCGCAGGCTCGCGCGTACGGCGACCCAGACCATCGGCAGATGCTGGGCGGCGCCGGTGTACTCGGTCTCGTGGGGGCGCAACCCGCGGACCTCGGCCAGCGGCCCGTCGACCGCCCGGAAGACCGACCCGAGGGTGATCTCCTCGGCACCCCGCGCCAGCCGATAGCCCCCACGCGAGCCCCGGCTGCTAGTCACCAGGCCGCTCTTGCGCAGGTCCGCCAAGACGGCTTCCAAGAACTTGCGAGGCAACCCCTGCCGCTCGGCCAGCGTGTCGGCGGTGACCACCGCTCCGTCGGAGTCGGCCTGGGCCAGGCTCAGCAGCGCGCGGATCGCGTAATCCATGCGGGCCGAGATGTCCATGCCCGGCATCCTTCCACGCCGCGCGCGGCGGGCGCCGGGCAGGCGGAAGCGGGACGCGCCAGGGCCCCC
>CAKZIH010000162.1 GCA_936931335.1 uncultured Nostocoides sp.
AGCCACTACCAACGACGAGAACACCAATGATCACGAACTACGGCTGTAGTACTAGTGCGCATCAATTCTCGGCATCTACGTTAGTGCCCCGCTGCCGGCGACCGGAAACCCAGCGAAGCCTGTGCCTTGGTGTCGAAACTCAAGACAAAGTCGCAGCCGTGATGGCGTGACGCTGCGGCAATCAGCGCATCTGCGAAATCGGTGCCTGACCGTGCCGACGTGACCGCGGTGGCGACGATCGCAGCGTCTTGGCAGACAAGCTCTTCCGCCTGAAGCAACCCCTCGATTGTGGTCAGGATCGAGTCCGGCGAGATCCGGTATGCCCGGGAAAGCACCCAATAGGTCTCCACCAACGCAACGACACTCAGGTGTCCAGGGTTGGCGACACTGAAGGCGCGGAATGACTGCGTCGCCGCCGCGGACTGGATTGGGTCGTCCTGGACTAAGAACCTGACCAGGACGTTCGTATCGATCCCAATCACTTGGGCTTGACCGTGGCCCCCGCCTCGACAGCGGCTTCCATGTCTTCCAACGACATGGGCGGCCCGTCGTACGCCAAGGTCCCTGCCAACTCCCACAGTGCCGGCCGGTGCGTCGAGATCAGAAACCCGCCGCTCGGGTTGCGAGTAAAGACAACCTTCGTGCCGACGGTCAACCGCAAGGCTTCCCGTACATCCTTCGGCACCGTGATCTGACCCTTGCTTGTCATTGTCCCTATCGACATAATTCCTCCTTACGGAAGGGTAAGGAGGAATTGTTCAATATGTCAAGCATTAGCCGCCACCAGTCGTGCGGCCACACCGGTGCCGGCTGGTCACACCGGCTGCGGTCACACCATTCAGCGTGCCGGGTTGAACCCGCGGTCGTACCGCCGGACCAGTTCGACCACGACCGGAGTTGCGAGCTCAGTGGTCAGCAGGAAGTCGTGGAAGCGCGTTGGCCGACCAATGGTGGCGCGCGTGATGAGCCGGCCCATGCCGCCGGCGGCCATGACTCCAGCCAGCACGCGCATCCGCTGCAGATCCGGCTCCGGCTCGCGAGCGGTGTCCAGCCACCCCAGGCCACACGCCGCCATAGTCGAGCCCATGAACCGCACATGTGAGTCCACCGTCGCGTCGGCGGTCATCCCCGGCTCGGCCCGAGTCCCGCCGAGCAGTTGAACGGCGCCGAGACCCATACACGTCCAGCCAACCCCTTGGGCGAGGCGAGAAAGCGACATACCTCAGAGTATGTCGCGGCGATCCCGGCGGCACCGCGTCAATGACGGTGCGGAGCATTCGGTCGCAGTCCGTATTCTTATCGCCCGTGACCGAGGACGATCTCAGCGTGGCCGATGCTCCCACCGACGCCACGGAGCCGGTGCCCGAGGAGGTCAGCTTCGAGGGCCAGCTGTATGACGCCCGCCCCGCCCGCCTGCGTCCCCGGGCGCGGCTGCGCGACATCCTGTGGCAGCGCAAGCCCAAGCAGCCCGGCTCCCCCAGCGGTGACAATCCGGCATACGTCGAATGGCTCGAATCGGAGTCGATGCTCGCGGACGCCCAGGCCTTTGCCCGGCAGTTCGCCGGCCAGGGCAGCATGTGGCAGAACCCGTATGCCGCACCCAACCCCCGCAGCGCCATCGACAAGGCGCCGGTGTGGTTCACCGCCTACCCGATCTCGATGATCACCCGGCCGGGCGCCACCTTCCTGGCCACCCTGGGCGACCCCGACCTGTGGGAAGCCTTCCAGCAGATCGGGATCACGGCTATCCATACCGGCCCGGTCAAGCGCGCCGGCGGGCTCGACGGGTGGGACACCACCCCCAGCGTGGACGGGCACTTCGACCGGATCTCCACCCAGTTCGACGACGTATTCGGCACCGAGGACGAGTTCCGTGCCATGTGCGAGGTCGCCTCCGCGCACGGCGGCATCGTCATCGACGACATCGTCCCGGGACACACCGGCAAGGGCGCCGACTTCCGCCTGGCCGAGATGAGGGTCGGCGATTACCCCGGGATTTATCACATGGTGGAGATCCCCGAGGAGGACTGGGACCTGCTGCCGACGGTCCCCCGCGGTCGCGACTCGATCAACCTCGACCCGCAGACCGAGCACCGCCTGGCCAAGGCCGGTTACATCATCGGTGAGATGCAGCGGGTCATCTTCTACGAGCCCGGGGTCAAGGAGACCAACTGGTCGGCGACCGCGCCCGTCCTCGGCCCGGACGGCAACCAGCACCGCTGGGTCTACTTGCACTACTTCAAGGAGGGTCAGCCCTCGCTGAACTGGCTCGACCCCACCTTCGCCGGCATGCGGATGGTCATGGGCGACGCGCTGCATTCGCTCGGCGACCTCGGCAGCGGCGCGCTGCGCCTGGACGCCAACGGCTTCCTCGGGGTGGAGAAGAGCGCCACCGGTGGGCCCGCCTGGTCCGAGGGGCACCCGCTCTCCGAGGCGGCCAACCAACTGATTGCGAGCATGGTTCGCAAGGTCGGGGGCTTCACCTTCCAGGAACTCAACCTCACCATCGACGACATCAAGGCGACCTCGGAGCAGGGCGCCGACCTGTCCTACGACTTCGTCAACCGGCCCGCATACCACCATGCGCTGGCCACTGGTGATGCCGACTTCCTGCGCCTGACCATGCGCTCGGCCAAGGAGCTCGGCGTGGAAGCGGTTTCGCTGGTGCACGCGCTGCAGAACCACGACGAGATGACCTATGAATTGGTCCACTTCGCCACGCTGCACGCCACCGACAGCTTTACCTTCCGGCGCAAGTCGATCCTGGGTGGCGACCTGGCCACCCTCATCCGGGCCGAACTGACCGAGCGCCTCACCGGCGACAATGCGCCGTACAACTCGGTCTTCACCACCAACGGCATCGCCTCCACCACCGCTTCGATCATCGCCGCGTCCCTGGGGCTGAGCGATCTGGATGCCCTGGATGACGAGGACATCGAGGCAATCAAGCGCGCCCACCTGCTGCTGGCGATGTACAACGCCTGGCAGCCCGGGGTCTTCGCCCTCTCTGGCTGGGATCTGGTCGGTGCTTTGCCCCTGGAGCGCAAGCAGGTCGCCGCGCTGATCCGCGACGGGGACACCCGCTGGATCCACCGCGGCGCCTACGACCTACTCGGCTTCCAACCGGACGCCACCGAGTCCGCCTCCAAGATGCCCAAGGCCCGCTCGCTCTACGGCAGCCTGCCCGAGCAGCTCGCCGACGACACCTCATTCGCCAGTCGGCTGCGCGAGATCCTCGCGGTACGCAACCGCTATGGCCTGGCCACCGCCGATCAGGTGGACATCCCGGCCGTCTCCCACAAGGCGATGCTCGTCCTGGTCCACCGCCTGGATGGCCACGACCAGGTCACCGTCCTCAACTTCTCCGACCAGACCATCTCGGGCAGCATCCGCTCAATGGAGTTGCGTCCCGGCAGCAGCGTGGTGGACATGAGCAGCAATGCTCCGGTCGGTGAGGTTGACGATCTGCACAGCCTGTATGTCGTTCTCCAGCCGTATGAGGGACGTTCTCTCCTCATCTCTGCGCCGGAGTAGCTGCGGCGCGGCGGAGGTCACGATACGATTGCGAGAATCAAGGGCCACCGCCCGGCGTACCGGCGTCCGGACGAGGCCGCATCCAGCGGATGACGGGGATTTATTGTGCGTGGGCGCCTGACCGGCGCGGCAGCAGTCGCAGCCGCCTTGAGCCTGGCTCTGCCCACGGCCGCGATGGCCGCCCCCTCCTCCCCGGCTAGCCCCTCCCCCGCGACGACCACGATCACCCCGGACGCCCATCACGACGCCGGCGGCATGACCGACGAGGAATTGAAGCGCCAGATCCACCGGGCCGAGGAGTTGCGCGCCGAGCTCCTCGCGGCGGACAAGGAGATGGCCGAACTGGTCCTGCGCTTGGAGAGCGCCTCGGCCAAGGCCAACAAGGCGCTGGAGGCCTACGCCACCGCCCGTGACGAAGCCCGGGCCGCGAACGAGAAGGCCGACCAGCAGGCCGAGATCGCCAAGACCCTGCAGGAGCGTCTCAACAACGCCCGCGCCGACCTGCGCGACTGGGCCGTGGACGCCTACACCCAGGGTGGCTCCCTCGCCGAGGAACTCGGCTACCTCGACGCCCTGAGCAAGGAAGCCAGCCAGGCGGCGGACCCGCTCTCCGACCTGGATTACCTCACCGACAACAAGATTCGCTCGGTCGAGGAGATGCGCGAGATCGTCGTGCGCGAGAAGATCGCCTCGATGACCGCCGAGTCGGAGCGCGACAAGGCCGATGCCGCCAGCGCCAAGGCCAAAAGGGCCAAGGACGCCGCCACCGATCTGGTCGAGCGGCAGAAGAAGGACGTCGCCGCGCTGCGCAAGAAGCACCAGGAGCGCACCAAGGAGGCCACTCCCCTGGCCGGCCTGCTCCTGGGCAGCGGGGACGGGGATGCGGTCGACGCCGCCGAGCGGCTCGCGGACGCCCTGAAGAATGTGAAGCTCGAGCTGCCCGACCTATCCCTGAAGCCATGCAGCGAAGACACCGGGGAGGGATACCCGAACGGCCAGATCCCGCCCTCGGCGCTGTGCCCGATGGTCGGCTCCGGCGATGAATTCCTCACCCCCAAGGCCGCCGCCGCGTTCAACGAGATGAGCAAGGCGTATGCCGAGGACACCGGCCACCTGCTGTGCGTGACGGACGGTTACCGCTCCTACGCCGAGCAGGTGGCGGTCAAGGCCGAGCGCGGTATGTGGGCCGCCACCCCGGGCACCAGCAACCACGGCTTCGGCTTGGCCGCGGACCTGTGTGGCGGGGTCAACAACTACTCCGACCCGGCGCACCTGTGGATGGTCCAGAACGCCGCGATCTACGGCTGGTTCCACCCCGCCTGGGCCGCTCAGGGCGGGCGGCTGCCCGAGCCCTGGCACTGGGAGTACGCGGGCTGAGCACCCGGCCTGCCCCATCCGAGGCGGATGTGTCACAGTTCCGACCATGACCTCCTCTGTGGCGCCACCGGTGGATTCGCCGGACTACGAGGCCAACCGCCGCTATCAGCGCCCCTGGTATTGGTATGACTGGGCCAACTCCGCCTTCGTCACCACGATCGGCACCGTCCTCTTCGGGCCCTATCTGACCTCGATCGCCAAGGCCGCCGCCTGCCCCGGGCAGGACACCGACCTTGAGTGCGCGACCTCGCTGCACGTCCTGGGCATCCCGATCGCGCCCGGTTCCCTGGCGCCCTACACCACGACCTTCGCCACCATCCTGTCCGCCATCGTCCTGATCTTCGTCGGGGCCATCGCCGACCGCATGGAGCGGCCCGCCAAGTTCCTCGGGGCGTGCGCGTGGACTGGGGCGGCGGCCGCCGCCGGCCTCTTCTTCGTTACCGGAACGCGCTGGCAGTTGGGCGTCATCCTGATGATCCTGGCGAGCATCGCCCTGGGCTCGTCACTAGTGGTCTACGACTCGATCCTCAACCAGATCGCTCATCCCGACGAGCGGGACAAGGTCTCCTCGCGCGGCTGGGCGCTGGGCTATCTCGGGGGCGGCCTCCTGCTGGCGGTCAACCTGGGCATCGTCACCTTCCACGACTCCCTCGGTATGTCGACCGGCACCGCGGTCCGGGTGAGCATGCTCTCCGCCGCCCTGTGGTGGGCACTCTGGGCGATCATCCCGGTCCGCGGTCTGTGGACCCTGCGCGCTGTCGAAGCGCCGGCCGCCGCGCCGGGAGAGGGCGCCGTCGGCGGGAGCATCGCCCAACTGCGCAGCACCTTCGGCGACCTGCGTGCCCATCACCCGCAAACGCTGCTCTTCCTGATCGCCTATCTCTTCTACAACGACGGCATCCAGACCGTAATCGCCGCCTCCAGCCTGTATGGCGCGGAGGAGCTCAAGTTCGAGCAGTCCCAGCTCATCGCGCTGATCCTGCTGGTCCAGTTCGTGGCCTTCGGCGGGGCGCTGATCTTCGGTCGGGTGGCGGGCCGGATCGGTGCCTCCCGCACCGTGCTCGGCTCCCTGGTGCTGTGGACCCTGATCGTCGCGGCCGCCTTCTTCGTCCCGCAGCGGGCGTTCATCCCGTTCCTGACGCTCGGGGTGGCCATCGGGCTCGTCCTCGGCGGCAGCCAGGCGCTCTCCCGCTCGCTCTATAGTCAACTGGTGCCCCACAACCGGGAAGCCGAGTACTTCAGCCTTTATCAGGCGATGGAACGCGGGACGAGCTGGTTCGGGACGCTGCTCTTTGGGCTGGTCTACCAGCTCACGCATGCCTACCGGTTGGCGATCCTCGCGCTCATCGTCTTCTTCGTTGTCGGTGGCCTGCTGCTGTCCCGGGTGAACTTCCGTGAGGGCATCCGTCAGGCCGGCAATGAGCAGCCCGCCCTAGTCTGATGTCCGCGCGGGGTGACGAATCCCGACATACCAAAAGCGGCCCGGCTCCCCACATGGGGGACCGGGCCGCTTCGGGCGAACTATGCCGTGAGACTCAGGCGCTGCGCTTGGCGGCGGAGTGCTCCCCACGCGAGGCGCGCAGCACCTCCAGGCGCTCTTCGAGCAGGGCCTCGAGCTCGGGTACGGAGCGACGCTCAAGGAGCATGTCCCAGTGGGTACGCGCGGGCTTGGTGGCCTTGCGAGCGGGCTGCTCACCGTCCAGCAGAAGCGCGTCCTCGCCGCAGCGGCATTCCCAGGTCGGCGGGATCTCGGCCTCGATGCTGAACGGCAGCTCGATCCGGTGCTCGTTGGGGCACACATAGACGGTGGTCTGGCGCTCGCTGGGGACGACGTTGTTCGACGTCTCCATGCTGAACGACACCATGCGGCTACCGCGAAGAGTGCGATCGGCCATGGGGGTCTCCCTTTGAATACTGGTGGTGTAGAGATGCGGGGCGTCCGATGGGACGTCCGGTGCGAGGTATTAGCCTGGTCAACGCGCAGACCCGCACGGTTGTTCCGTTGGGGCTGGCGAAGTGACCGGTTCCACATCTGCCGCGTCGATGCGGCGGTGTCGTGCTGAAAGATCGCCTCGCGTTGGGTTGCGCGAAGGATCAAACTAAGCAGTCTACCCGTCGACGACGCGTCCGGTTACCGTTTCGTCCGATCGGGGCGGCTGAGTGGCCCGCGCCGCGCCCGCCATCACCGGTGGCACCATCGCGCCCAGCAGCCGGGCCCGGACCACTCGTTCCAGTACCCGTCGGGTGATCGGCCGGGTCATCGGGAGGATGAAGAAGAAGCCGACGATATCGGTCAGGAAGCCGGGCGCGAGCAGCAGGGTGCCGCCGATGAGGACCAGGGCGGCGTCGGCGAGCTCCCGAGAGGGCATCACCCCGGTGTTTAGGGCCGTGGACAGGCCGCGCCAGGTGCGCGCCCCTTCACGCCGCACCAACCAGGCCCCCAGGAAGGACTCGAAGAGCAGCAGAAGCACGGTGGGCCAGCCACCGATGATGCGGCCCACCCCGACGATGGCCGCGATCTCCAGGATCGGGACCACCAAGAGCAGCAGGAAGACCCACATCCGCCACGGCCGACGCCGCTGACGAGCGGCGTATGGGGTGGCGCCTACAGTTCGTGCCATTTCGGCTCCCGGTTCAGCACCCGTTGGGCCTGTCCCAGGCGGTGCTGCAATCCCCAACGTGTGATCCGCTTCAGGGATTCCGAGGCGACGCCGGTGGACATCTTGGACTCCCCCACCTCGCGCTCGACGAAGGTGATCGGCACCTCGACCACTCGCAGGCCCGCGCGCACCGCACGGCGCGTCAGGTCGACCTGGAAGCAATAGCCCTCCGAGGCCACCGAGTCGAGCCCCAGTTGCCGCAGGGCCTCGGCCCGATACACGCGATAGCCGGCAGTGGCGTCGTTGACCGGCATACCCAGCAGGATCCGCGTGTAGACATTGCCGCCGATGCTGAGGGCCTTGCGGGTCCATGGCCAGTTGACGATGTGGCCGCCACGGACATACCGGGAGCCGATCACCAGGTCTGCCTCCTGCGCGGCGTTGATCAGCGCGCGCAGTTCCTCGGGCCGGTGCGAGCCGTCGGCGTCCATCTCCACCAGGGCGTCGTAGCCCCGCTCCAGGCCCCAGTCGAAGCCGGCCAGGTACGCACGCCCCAGACCCTCCTTACCGGCCCGGTGCAACACATGCACCTGCCCATCCGCGGCGGCGAGGCGGTCGGCGAGCTCCCCCGTGCCATCGGGCGAGGCGTCGTCGAGCACGAGGATGTCCGCCTCCGGCACGTGCGTGCGCACGCGCTCCACGATGCCCGGCAGGTTCGCCACCTCGTTGTAGGTGGGTATGCAGACGAGCAGGCGGCGGATCGGGTCGCGATCGGGCGCGGAATCAGGCACCGGCGAGTTCCTTCGGACGGCGAGATGGGGTGGGCGCCAGGGTAACCGGGCGAACGCGACGACCGAAGGAGGCGGCCAGCAGCAGACCGGCGAGGGCGGCATACTCGGGCAGCGCACCGAGCCGCGCAGCCGGGGTGAGACCGGTGCGCAGGGGGACGTCCTGGGCCGCGGCATACGGGGTGAACAGGCGCGACTGGGGCGCGCCGCTGCCGTCCGGGGCGATGAATCCGCTCACCCCGACGGTCGAGACGTGGACGACGGCGCGGCCGTGCTCGATGGCGCGAATGCGCGAGATGGCGTACTGCTGCTCGGATTCGGCGGTGTAGCCGAATGTGGCGTTATTGGTCTGGACGACCAGCACGCTCGGCCGGCCAGGGTTTTGCTGCACCGAGTCGCGCACCAGGGCGTCGTAGGCCACCTCGAAGCAGATGGACGGCAGCACCGCAAAGGGCCGCCCATCGCGCGTAGTGAGTTCGAAATAGCCGGTGCGATCGCCGGCGGCCATGCCGTTGCGGACCAGGTCCACCTTGTCGTTGAAGTGGCGGAAGAAGTCCTTGTAGGGGACATATTCGGCAAAGGGCACGGGATGCTGCTTGGCGTAGCGCTCCGGCTCGGCTCGACCGGGGCGGTAGAGCAGGGAGACATTCGAGAAATAGGGCGCGGGTTCGTTGAGGATCGCGCCGACCAGCAGCGGGCCGCCGACCGACTGCAGGGCATCCACGATCCGCGCCGCGGCATCGCTATTGCGCAGCGGATCGATATCGGAGGCGTTCTCCGGCCAGACGACCAGATCCATCGGTGCTCGCTCGGTGGCCGCGAGCTGGGTAGTGACCGCGACGTGGTTGTCCAGGACCGCCCGGCGTTCGGCGTTGAAGTCCAGCCCCGGGTGCGGGACATTGCCTTGCACCAGGCCGATGCGCGCGTGCTCACCACTGGTGGCCGGCAGCGGAATGGCCCAGACGACGGCCACCAGAGCAGCGAGCGTCAGTGCGGTCACGGCACTGCGGCGTATGCGGTGCGCCACCGCCGCCCGGAAGCCGGCCAGCAGCAAGGCGCCAATCGCGGCCACCCCCGCGGTGAGTAGGGGCGCCCCGCCGAGCATGGCCAGCGCCCGGATCGGGGCGTCGGCCTGAGAGAAGGCGAGTCGCGCCCACGGGAAGCCGCCGAAGGGCGTCGTCGAGCGCGCCCACTCCCCCACCATCCACCCCAACGGGATGAGCAGGTATGCCGCCCACCCCCGCCCCGCGGTCAGCAGGCGCCGCTGCAGCGCGCCGACGACGGCGACCATGAGCGCGATATAGAGCGCCTCGAGGGTGGCCAGCGCCGCCCACGGCAGGCGCCCGACATAGACCCCCGACCAGGAGATC
>CAKZIH010000163.1 GCA_936931335.1 uncultured Nostocoides sp.
ACCGGCCGGCTGCGCACCGTCGGCCTGGGGGGCCGCGGAGCCAGCGAACTCGGCCTCGCCCGCCGCGGGAGCGGCGTCGGCGACCGGAGCGTCGGCAACCGGGGCGTCGGCGACCGGAGCGTCCGCAACCGGAGCCTCGGTGACCGGCGCCTCATCGGCGACCGGCGCCGCAGAGTCCTGCGCCGGGGCGGCCGGAGCGGCAGCCTGCTCCTTGGCGGCGCGACGGGTCGCACCCTCGGCCTCGCGGACCGTGGCCTGCTTGGGCGAGTACGGCTCGCGGATCAGTTCGATGACCGCCATCGGGGCGTTGTCGCCCTTGCGCGGAGCCACCTTGGTGATCCGGGTGTAGCCGCCGGGACGCTCGGCCATGTCCGGCGCGATCTCGACGAAGAGACGGTGGACGACACTCTTGTCCCGCACCACGGTCATCACCCGGCGGCGAGCGGCGAGGTCACCGCGCTTGGCGAAGGTGATGAGGCGCTCGGCCAGGGGGCGCATGCGCTTGGCCTTGGCCTCGGTGGTCGTGATCGAGTCGTGCTCGAAGAGCGCGGTCGCCAGATTGGCGAGGAGCAGCCGCTCGTGAGCCGGGCCGCCGCCGAGGCGCGGACCCTTCTTGGGGGTAGGCATTTCGTTCTCCTAGTAGGTGGCGTCGCTCAGAGCTGCTCGTCTTCGGGAAAAGCCAGATCCTCGTCGTCGTCGAACGCGTCATAGTCGTCGGCGAGCGCGGTGGGATCGAACCCGGGCGGGCTGTCCTTGAGGGCCAGACCCATGCTGTGCAGCTTGGCCTTGACCTCGTCGATGGACTTGGTACCGAAGTTGCGGATGTCGAGGAGGTCGGCCTCGCTGCGGCCGACGAGCTCACCGACGGTGTGGATGCCCTCGCGCTTGAGGCAGTTGTAGGAGCGAACCGTCAGGTCCAGGTCCTCGATGGGCAGCGCCAGGTCGGCCGCCAGCGCGGCGTCCGTCGGCGACGGGCCCATCTCGATGCCCTCGGCCTCGACATTGAGCTCCCGGGCCAGGCCGAAGAGCTCGACCAGGGTCTTGCCGGCCGAGGCCATGGCGTCGCGGGGGGTCATCGAGTTCTTGGTCTCGACGTCGACGATCAGCTTGTCGAAGTCGGTGCGCTGCTCGACACGGGTCGCCTCGACCTTGTAGGTCACCATCAGCACGGGGCTGTAGATCGAGTCGACCGGGATGCGCCCGATCTCCTGCTCGCCGGACTTGTTCTGCTGGGCCGAGACGTAGCCGCGACCGCGCTCGACGGTCAGCTCCATCTCGAGCTTGCCCTTGTCGTTGAGGGTCGCGATGTGCAGCTCGGGGTTGTGGATCTCCACACCCGCCGGCGGCGCGATGTCCGCCGCGGTGACCGGGCCCGCACCCTGCTTGCGCAGGTACATGACCACCGGCTCGTCCTCCTCGGAGGAGACGACCAGGTTCTTGAGGTTCAGGATGATCTCGGTGACATCCTCCTTGACCCCGGGGACCGTGGAGAACTCGTGCAGCACGCCGTCGATGCGGATGCTGGTGACCGCCGCGCCGGGGATGCTCGACAGGAGCGTGCGGCGCATGGAGTTGGCGAGGGTGTAGCCGAAGCCAGGCTCCAGCGGCTCGATGACGAACCGGCTGCGGTTCTCGGCGATGACCTCTTCAGAGAGGACGGGACGCTGTGCGATAAGCACTCTTGTCTTCTTTCCCGAGGGCACCCGCTATTTGACGCCCTCGTATGCCGGGTGGTCACCCGGGTGCCCGCGCCGCCTCTGTCCGCGGCACGCGGCATACCGAAGCCGGGTGCCGCAGCGCCCGGAGGCGCTGCGGCATACGGCAATTCGGATCAGTTCTTCGAGTAGAGCTCGACGATCAGCTGCTCGGTGAGCTGGGTGTCGATCTGGGCCCGAACGGGCAGCTGGTGGATGAGGATCTGCAGCGAGCCGGGGACGACCTGCATCCAGGCCGGGACCGGGCGCTCGCCGAAGGTCTCCCGAGCCAACTGGAACGGGAAGGACTCAACCGACTGCTTGCGGACGGTGATGATGTCGAACTGCCCCACGCGGAAGGAGGGGACGTCGACGCGCACGCCATTGACCTCGAAGTGGCCGTGGGTCACCAGCTGGCGGGCGTGGCGACGGGTGCGGGCCAGGCCGGCGCGGTAGATGACATTGTCCAGGCGGGACTCAAGGATGGTCAGCAGGTTGTGACCGGTCTGACCCGGACGGTTGGCCGCCTCCTCGTAGTAGCGACGGAACTGCTTCTCCATCACGCCATAGGTGAAGCGAGCGCGCTGCTTCTCCTGGAGCTGGGTGAGGTACTCCTTCTCCTGGATCCGGCGACGGCCGTGCTGACCCGGGGGGAAGGGACGCAGTTCGAAGTTCTTGTCACCGCCGACGAGGTCGAGCTTGTAGCGGCGCGACTTCTTGGTGATGGGGCCGGTGTAACGAGCCATGAGTGTTCTCTATCTCCGTTCGTGCGGCTCAGACGCGGCGGCGCTTGGGCGGGCGGACACCGTTGTGGGGGCTGGGGGTGACGTCCGAGATGGCGCCGACCTCCAGACCTGCCGCGGTGAGGGAACGGATCGCGGTCTCGCGGCCGGAGCCGGGACCCTTGACGAAGACGTCAACCTTGCGCATGCCGTGCTCCATGGCGCGACGGGCACAGGCCTCGGCGGCCATCTGCGCGGCATACGGGGTCGACTTGCGGGAGCCCTTGAACCCGACCTGGCCGGCGGAGGCCCAGGAGATCACGGCACCGGTGGGGTCGGTGATCGAGATGATCGTGTTGTTGAAGGTGCTCTTGATGTGGGCCTGGCCCACGGCGACATTCTTCTTGACCTTGCGGCGCACCTTGGCGCCGGTACGAGCCTTGGGAGGCATTACTTACCAGCCTTCTTCTTACCGGCGACGGTGCGCTTGGGGCCCTTGCGGGTACGGGCGTTGGTCTTGGTGCGCTGCCCGTGAACCGGCAGGCCCCGACGGTGACGCAGACCCTGGTAGGACCCGATCTCGCTCTTGCGACGAATGTCGGCGGCGATCTCACGACGCAGGTCACCCTCGAGGCGGACATTGGCCTCGAGGTAGTCACGCAGCGCGACGAGCTGGTCGTCGACCAGGTCACGCACGCGGGTGGAGGGGTCGACACCGGCCGCGGCCAGCGCCTGCTTGGACGTCGTACGACCCACACCAAAGATGTAGGTCAGGGCGACCTCGGCGCGCTTGTCGCGCGGCAGGTCGACTCCAACGAGTCGTGCCATGTGGTGGCATTCCTTTTCTCAATCCGGAGGTATCGGTGCAGCGCCAGTCAGGTGCACCGGTCACGGCGTCCGTATGCCGTGGGCTCCTGTCCCCGGCCTCCGGGCCGGGGGTGACGTCCCGCGTCGTGCGGGGGTCGGGTGCTGCGTACTTCTTCAGTTGTGTTGCGTCGCCCTGCGGGCAGGTGCTCGGTTGGTGCTCAGCCCTGGCGCTGCTTGTGGCGCGGGTTGTCGCAGATCACCATGACCCGGCCGTGACGGCGGATCACCTTGCACTTGTCGCAGATCTTCTTGACGCTGGGCTGAACCTTCATTGCCTCGTCACTGTCAATCTGTGAAAGGGACCGGAACGCCGGCTGGCGTCCCGGGTCGTGCCTCAGCGGTAACGGAAAACGATGCGTCCGCGGGTCAGGTCATAGGGGCTGAGCTCCACCACCACGCGGTCCTCGGGGAGGATCCGGATGTAGTGCTGACGCATCTTGCCCGAAATGTGGGCGAGAACCTTGTGACCATTGGTCAGCTCCACGCGAAACATCGCATTGGGGAGCGCTTCCACGATCGTGCCCTCGACCTCGATGACACCGTCCTTCTTGGCCATATCCTCCGTCGATCCTCATCGGCGACCGGCCCCGCTTGGGTTGGGGACGGCCATACGAAATCGGCCCCGAGGCGCACGCGCGCACGTGACCGACGCTCCAGCATACGGCAGCGGGCACGCGGAGAAGAAATCCGCGCCTGCGACCTAGCCCTGAGTATGCGGTCTCGGGACGGCATGGCGATGGGCTGGCCCCCATTTGCCTGCTCGCTCCCCGACTAGGTCGGCGTGCCGACTACGGGAGGAGATTCGCCAGTGGTTCCCGCCGTTCGCGCCCATGCGAGGCCCACCCTGGTCAGCCGACCAGCGTGCCGGCCGCCGGGAGGAGCGCACGTAGGGGGTACTTATGAGTAGGTAAATGGATACTTACTCGTTCTTGACCCTTTCTTACCGAATCAAGAATCGGAGTTGGTTTCGCCGTCATCCCCCCGCTGTTAGCTTCAAGTGGCCGGGTTGATAAACCGACCCGGCCACACCGGTCGGCGCGCCGGAGGAGCCGGTCGGTCACCGCGGACGCAGGACAAAGCAAGGGGCTACGGATGACGACAACCACCACCAGGCCGGCGGGCGCAGGGCGTCACGTGCGCGATGACCGTGGGTCAAAGACGCAGGTCGCACTGGCTGCCGATGTCCAGGCGGAGACCGAAACCGCCCGCCGCATCGCCCGGCTCCTCGCCGAGCGCGAGTCGGCGGACGCGGGACTGGTGATCCTCACCGCGCCCGTCGGCGCTGGCCTGGCCGGGGCGGTGCGCCGGG
>CAKZIH010000164.1 GCA_936931335.1 uncultured Nostocoides sp.
GAAGATGATCGTCGCGCTGCTGGCCCGCGGGCATCTGCTGGTCGAGGGCGTGCCAGGGTTGGCCAAGACGCTGGCGATCAAGGCGCTGGCCGAGGCCACCGGCGGTGTCTTCCAGCGCATCCAGTTCACCCCCGATCTGGTGCCTGCGGACCTGATCGGCACCCGGATCTACAACCAGCAGTCCGGGGATTTCCAGGTTTCCCTCGGCCCGGTCTTCGCCAATCTGGTGCTCGCCGACGAGATCAACCGTGCCCCGGCCAAAGTGCAGAGCGCGCTGCTGGAGGTGATGCAGGAGCGGCAGGTGACGATCGGGCGGGAGACCTATTCGGCGCCCAATCCCTTCCTGGTGATGGCCACCCAGAACCCCATCGAGTCCGAGGGCACCTATCCCATGCCCGAGGCGCAGGTCGACCGCTTCATGCTCAAGGTCAAGGTCGGCTATCCGACCCCGCCGCAGGAGTATGTCGTGGTCCAGCGGATGCTCCAGCCGGGTGAACGCACCCAGCAGGTCCTCGACCCCGAGCACCTGGCTCGCCTGCAAGCGGCCGCGGACGCGGTCTATGTGGATCCGGCGATCATTCAGTACGCGGTGCGGATTGCCGATGCGACTCGGGATCCGGCGCGCGCGGGTCGCCCGGATCTGGCGCGGCTGATCACCTTCGGCGCCAGCCCGCGCGCCTCGATCAACCTGGTGCTGGCCGCACGCGCCCTGGCCTTCCTGCGCGGGCGGGAGTATGCGCTGCCCGAGGACGCCCGCGATCTGGCGCTGGATGTGCTGCGCCATCGGCTGGTGCTCTCCTATGAAGCCTTGGCCGACCGCGTCGACCCCGACGACCTGGTGCGGGCGATTCTTACCACCATCCCGGTGCCAGAGATCACCCCCGGCCCGGACGCCGGCCGCGAGACGATCGCATGGCAGCAGCCGACCCACTGAGCGCGGCCGCCCTGCTGCGGCGGGTGGAGTGGAGTGTCCTGCGGCCGCTGGACGGTGCCCTGCAGGGCGACTTCGCCACCCTGTTCCGCGGTGCGGGGATGGACTTCCGCGACCTGCGCGAGTACGTCCCCGGCGACGACCTGCGCCGGATCGACTGGAACGCCACCGCGCGCATGCACACCCCGTATGTGCGTGACTACGCCGAGGACCGCGACCTGACCGCATGGCTGCTCTTGGATCGCAGTTCCTCGATGAGCTTCGGCCCGGCCGAGCGGGGCAAGGATGAGGTCCTGGTGGAGCTGGTCGCGTGCTTTGCGGCGCTCTTCGCTCGGGGCGGCAACAAGGTTGGTGCGATCATCTATGACGACGGCCCGGTCGCCACCATTGCGCCGCGGTCGGGCAGCCTGCAGGCCGCCCGAATGATTCACGAATTGCGTTCTCGCACTGGGGAATCGCAGGCTGCCACCGACTTGGCGGGGTTGCTGCGCGCGGCCGTTGGGGTGATCCGTCAGCGTTCCTTGGTGATCGTCATCTCGGACTTCATCTCCGGCCCGGGCTGGGAGCGCCCCCTGCGCCAACTCGCCGAGCGCCACGACGTGGTGGCCATTCAGGTTCGTGATCCGCTGGAGGAGGAGCTGCCCGAAGTGGGCACCGTGGTCCTGCAGGACGCGGAGACCGGGGAGCAGGTGCTGGTGGACACCGGGGATGCCGCCTTCCGCGCGCGACTGCGCGATTTGGCCGCCCAACAGCGCGCAACGGTGACGGCGACGGTGCGCTCGGCGGGGATATCGCTGCATACCGTGGGCACGGACGAGGACCTGCTCGGTGCCTTCCTGCGCATGGCGCACAGCCGCAAGGTGGCCCGCCGATGACCTTCGCGCTGCCGTGGGTGTTGACCGGCCTACTGCTCCTGCCCGTCCTCGGCCTGGCCTACCGGCGCCAACTGGCGCGGGCGCGCCGCGGGCAGGATGCGCTCGCCCGGGCCGGGCTGCGGCCGGCCGGCAGTCCGACCCGCGGCCCGAACAGCGGCCGGTGGCGGCATCTGGCCCCGGCCCTGCTGCTCACCGCCCTTGGAGTCCTGGTCATTGGCTCGGCCGACCCAGCGGCCACCCTGAGCAGGCCACACCGCGAGGGCACGGTGATCCTCGCCTTCGACCTCTCCAACAGCATGCGCGCCGACGACCTGGAACCCGACCGGCTCGCCGCCGCCAAGGCAGCGGCCAAACGGTTCGTCACCCAGCAGCCACGAGACATCCGGATCGGAGTCGTTGCCTTCAGCGACTCCGGGGTGGTGACCCAGCAACCGACCGACGACCCGCTGCTGGTGACCTCCGCGATCGACCGGATGAGCGCCAACGGCGGCACAGCGCTCGGCCAAGGCATCTACGCCTCGCTGCAGGCGATCTCCGGGGGGAAGCTGCAGGCGAATGCTAAGCAACTGGACGACCCCGACAGCATCGACATCGGCTACCTGGGCTCGGCGGTGATCGTGCTGCTCTCGGACGGAGAAAATCGCTCCGAACTCGACCCGGTCGCCATGGCCCGGCTGGCGTCGGTCGCCGGGGTGCGCATCGAAACCGTTGGGGTCGGCAGTCCCGACGGCGGGGAGGTGACGATCGACGGGGTCAGCCAGCAGACCACCCTCGACGAGCAATCGCTGCGGCAGATCGCCGACGCGGCCGACGGCACCTACCATCCGGCCTTGGACACCGCCGGCCTGGCCCGGGTGTATGAGGGCATCGACCTGAAGTTCGTCACCCGCGCCGAGCACACCCCGCTGGCGCCCCATTTCGCTACCGCCGGACTGTTGCTCGCCGTGCTGGCCATGGTCATTTCCCTCCTGCGCACCGGACGGGTGATCGCCGCATGACGTTCCTCGCCCCGCTGATGTTGTCGATGCTGCTCGCGGTGCCCCTGGTACTCGGCCTCTACCTCTGGGCCCAGCGCCGCCGGCGCGGTATGGCGCTGCGGCACTCCAATGTCGCACTGGTCCGTGCGGCCCTGGGAACGCGGCGCGCATCCTGGACTCGACACCTGCCGCTGGCATTCATGCTGCTCGGGCTCGGCGCCCTGGCGGCGGGTGCCGCGCGGCCCCAGGCAACGCTGAGCGTGCCGAAGAATCGCACCTCGATCATGGTCGCCATCGATGTTTCCCGCTCGATGTGCTCGGTCGATGTCGATCCCAACCGGTTCAGCGCGGCCAAGAAGGCATTGCGTGAGTTCGTGGCAGCTCAGGACGGGCAAACTCGGATCGGTCTGATCGCCTTCGCCGGCTATGCCGAGGTGGTCGCCCCACCGACCACCGATCGCGACCAACTCGAGGCAACGATCGACGGTCTGGTCACCGGGCGCGGTACCGCCATCGGCGCCGCGATCCTCAAGTCCGTGGACGCCATCGCCACGATCAACCCCAAGGTGGCACCCGTCGGCCCGGACGAGGCCGCCGAACCCGACGACGAGCAACGCAGCCCCCTGCCCGCGCCCGACCTGGATGCCGTGAAGCCGCCGACCGGCGCCCCGGTTGCCGACATCGTCGTGCTCCTTACCGACGGCGCCAATACCCGTGGGGTGCTCCCCATGGACGCCGCCGCGGTCGCCGCGAAGCGCGGCGTGCGGGTCTACACCGTGGGCTTCGGGACCGCCGAGCCGACCCGGATGGTGTGCACCCCCGATCAGCTCGGCGCCGATGCTTATGCCGAGGGCGGCCCGTATGGCGGGGGCAATGTCGCGCAATTCCTCGTCGTTGACGAGCCCACGCTGCAGGCGGTGTCCAAGGCCACCGGCGCCAGCTTCTCCCCCGCCGCCAACGGGGCGGAGTTGGCGAATGTGCTCAACGACGTCCCCAAGGACTTGGTGCTCACCACCGAGCGGGTGCAGCTGGCCCCGGCCTTCGCCGCCGGCGGCGCGGTGCTCCTCCTGCTCGGCGTCGCGGTGGCGACGAGGCAGCGCCGCTTCCCCTAGGCGAACCGACGGCAGACCTTGCGAGTCAGGCGATCAGTTCACTGCACGGTATGCCGCGAGATCCGCCGCCAGGTCCGGGTTGACCCGCGCCTGGACCCGGGTGCCCTCGCCGGTGTGGTCGGTGCCGACCAGCTCGCCGGTCTCGTGGATGCGAGAGAGGAGATCACCACGTTCATACGGGATCAAGGCATCGACGACGATCTGTGGACGCGGCAACTCCTGCGACATCAACGCGACAAGCGCCTCGATCCCGGCACCGGTATGCGCGGAAACGGCGATCGCGTACTTCTCCTGCCGCAAGATCCGGTCGACGACCTCGGGGTCGGCGATATCGGCCTTGTTGACGACCACGATCTCCTTGACATCGGCGGCCTCGACATCGGCTAACACCGCCCGGACCGCGCTGATCTGCCCTCCCGGGTCGGGGTGCGAGCCGTCGACGACATGCAGCAGCAGGTCGGCCTCGGCCACCTCCTCCAGCGTGGAGCGGAAGGCGTCGATCAACTCGTGCGGCAGGGCGCGGACGAAGCCGACGGTGTCGGTCAGCGTGAACTCGCGCCCGTCCGGGGTCTCAGCGCGCCGCACCGTGGTGTCCAAGGTGGCGAAAAGCTGGTTCTCCACGAGCACACCGGCACCGGTGAGCCGGTTGAGCAGGGAGGACTTGCCGGCGTTGGTGTAACCGGCGATCGCCAC
>CAKZIH010000165.1 GCA_936931335.1 uncultured Nostocoides sp.
TGGTGGCGACCGACGGCATCGATCTCATCGACGAAGACGATGGCCGGGGCATTGGCCTTGGCCTGCTCGAAGAGATCTCGCACCCGGGAGGCGCCGACACCGACGAACATCTCGACGAAGTCGGAACCAGAGATGGAATAGAAGGGGACCCCGGCCTCGCCGGCCACGGCGCGCGCGAGCAGGGTCTTACCGGTGCCGGGCGGGCCATAGAGCAGCACGCCCTTGGGGATCTTGGCGCCCACGGCCAGGAACTTGGCGGGCTCGGCGAGGAACTCCTTGATCTCCTGCAGTTCCTCGACGGCCTCGTCGGCGCCGGCGACATCGGCGAAGGTCACCTTGGGGGTGTCCTTGCTGGCCAGCTTGGCGCGGGACTTGCCGAACTGCATGACCCGGGAGCCGCCGCCCTGCATCTGGCTCATCATGAACCAGAACAAACCGACCAGCAGCAGGATCGGCAGTAGGGAAACCAGCAACGAGCCGAGCAGGCTCGGGTGCTCGATGGTGTCGTTGTACGAGTTTGGGACCTTCGTCTGGACCAGGTTGACCAGCTCGTCCGCGCGGGCGTCGATGAACTCGGTGCGGACCTTGTCCGCGTCCTTGACTCCCTGACCGGTGTAGGTCTGGCCGTCCTTGAGCTTCAGGTCGAGCACGTTCTCGCTGGTGAAGCGCGCCGATTCGACCTTGCCCTCGGAGATCAGCGTGGCCGCGGTGGAGGTATCGACCCGGGCATACCCGCCGTTCCCGTCCAGGGAAAAGAACATGACCATGAGGGTGAGCATCGCCACGACCCACAGCAGTGGATTGCGGAACAGACGCTTGGCATTGGTGGACATGAATGTGGCCGGAGCCTGCTCCTTGCGGTCACGGCCACGACCCAGGCGAGGGTGTGACCGGTGGCGGGTCGATCGGAGGACGACACTACCCCGACGTACTCACGTATGCGCGTGGCCGTCCCACGCTCTGCAACGCACGAGTTGTGCCGGGTGTTCCGGCACCTGCGTTGCCTTCGGCCGGTATGCCGCCCGAGCAGCCCCGGGTGCGGGTGGTCGGCGGTGGCTCAGCAGGTGGGCTCAGGAGTAGACGTGCGGGGCAAGCGTGCCCACATCCCGCAGATTGCGGTAGTCCTCGGCGAAGTCGAGGCCGTAGCCGACGACGAAGTCATTGGGGATGTCGAAGCCGACCCATTTGCTGTCGATCTCGACCTTGGCGGCATCCGGCTTGCGCAGCAGGGTGCAGATCTCCACGGACTTGGGGCCGCGGGAGAGCAGGTTGGCGCGGATCCAGGACAGGGTCAGCCCGGAGTCGATGATGTCCTCGACGATCAGGACGTGGCGGCCACTGATGTCCGCGTCCAGGTCTTTGAGGATGCGGACCACGCCGGAGGATTTGGTACCGCTGCCGTAGGAGGAAACAGCCATCCAGTCCATCTGGGCGCTGCCCGGCAGGGCGCGCATCAGGTCGGCCATCACCAGGACGGCACCCTTGAGCACTCCCACGAGGAGGAAGTCCTCGCCCGCGTAGTGCTCCCAAATCTCGGCGGCCAGCTCGCGGAGCCGGGTCTGGATCTGTTCCTCGGTGACTAGCACTTTGGCCAAGTCCTGGCCCATGTGTTCGGCGTCCACGGCTTTAGTTAACCGTACGGACGAGGTCGACCACACCTGCGGTGCGGACCACCTGCACTCGCCCGGGCAACTGCAGCGGTCGCTGACCATGCCAGTCGGTGAGCAGGCGCTCGCATTCGGCGATGTGGTCGGCGGTGAGGTCGGTGGCCGGGGCGCCGGACGCGAGCAGGGTCGCGCGCCATACCCGGGTCCAGATCGGAAGAGCACACGTCTGAACTCCAGTCAG
>CAKZIH010000166.1 GCA_936931335.1 uncultured Nostocoides sp.
TGAGCTTGCGGAGGTAAGCCGCCTACCGGTGCTGCTAGTGTCGCGCGTCATTAATTCGTTGACAGTATGGGATGATGGCATATGCCGTCACCTGTGCTGGAGATCAGCGAAGAGGACCGTGCGACCCTGACCTCGTGGACACGGTCGCGCACGTTGCCGGCGGGACGTGCGCAGAGGGCGCGGATCGTGCTGGCCGTCGCGGCGGGGACGGGCACCTCGGCAGTGGCGCGGCATGTCGGGGTCTCGCGTCCGACTGTGATCAAGTGGCGTGACCGGTTCGCCGTCGACGGGCTCGCTGGCCTGGAGGACGAGGAGCGTTCGGGCCGACCGAAACGCATCGATGATGCCGTGATCATCGCCACCACGCTCGAGCCGCCACCGGCCAAACTCGGGGTGACGCATTGGTCCTCGCGGTTGCTGGGCAGGCACTTGGGGATCGGGGATGCCACCGTCGCCCGTGCCTGGCGCAAGTACGGGGTCAAGCCATGGCGGCGGGAGACGTTCAAGTTCTCCACAGACCCGGAGCTGGAGGCCAAGGTCCGCGACGTGGTCGGGCTGTACCTGAACCCACCGGAGAAGGCGGTCGTGCTGTGCGTGGATGAGAAGTCCCAGATCCAGGCCTTGAACCGGACCGCGCCGATCCTGCCGCTGCGACCAGGCTTGCCGGAGAAGGCGACCCACGACTACAAGCGCAATGGCACCACCACGCTGTTCGCCGCTCTCGAGGTAGCCACCGGTGCGGTGACCGACCAGTGCTACGACCGGCACGGTAAGGCCGAGTTCCTCGACTTCCTCAAGAAGGTCGCCAGGGCCTACCCGCGCCGGGAGCTGCACGTGGTCCTGGACAATTACCACACGCACAAGCACGAGGACATCAAGCAGTGGCTGGCCAAGCACCCGCGGATCACGTTGCACTTCACCCCGACCAGCGGGTCCTGGCTCAACCTCGTCGAGGTCTTCTTCGGGATCATCACCCGACAGGCCATCCGCCGCGGCTCCTTCGACAGCGTCAAGCAACTCGTCGCAGCGATCAGCACCTTCATCGACGGCTGGAACGAGCGCTGCCACCCATTCATCTGGACCAAGACCGCCGAGGAGATCCTGCCTCACGCCACCCGTCAAACCAGTTTAGGCGCGCGACACTAGAGGCCGAACGCGCCGCCACCGACGAGGATCGCGACGCCCAGTCCGATCAGGACGATGGGGAAGAGGATGTGCTCCCACCGTTCCAGGACCTCGGC
>CAKZIH010000167.1 GCA_936931335.1 uncultured Nostocoides sp.
GGCCACGACGATCCGCGGGGTCGTCGGGCCGAGAGCGGCCATCGGCACGGCGCTCGGCGTGGCCGCCGTCCTCGCCAGCACCGCGGCCGCCACTTGGTCACATCGCGCCGAGCGGGTCGAGCAGGGTGCCACCGGCCCCGTTGCTGCCGTATGCCGATCCCTCCACCCCGGCGATGTCGTCCTCGCGGTGGACTCCCGGGCCGCCAACGAATGGCCGCAAGTCATCCGGGGGATGTGCCGGCGTCCGGCGCTGTCCACGACGAGCGACATACGTCAGGATCCGTCGCGGCTGGCCGCCGCCGTTACCCAACTCGCCGCCGCCCTGCCCGACGAGGCGCGCCTGGTCCTGCTGGCCGCGGACTCGCCGGACGCGCTCACGGCCCTCGGTGCCGAGGCCCACCAGGTCGCCGCGGCCGAGATCGCCGAGGATCCGCGTCTGCTGACCCGCCGCCCCCATGCCTTGGTGCCCCTGCGCATCGACGTCTGGCTGGCCCGTCGCTGACGGTTGCCAGCGGTGGGCGCGGGTAACCTCATACCCACAATGACCGAACTCGTCACGCCCTCCGGCGCGACCGGCGCGACCAGCGCCACCGCCGCATCGTCCCCCCTCCCCGCCGCGTCCCCGCCGCCCCTGGTGACCGTCGTGCTGCCCTGCTACAACGAGGGCGAGCATGTGCTGCTCGAAATCGAGCGCATCACCCGGGTCATGGACGCCAGTGGGCTGTCCTACGAGCTGCTCTGCATCGACGATGCCTCCACGGACAACACCCTCGCGATGCTCCAAGCGGCGCAGCGCGACTACCCGGCGATCCGGTTGATGCCCTTCCGCCGCAATGGCGGCTCCGGCACCGCGCGGCGCATCGGCACCCAGCAGGCCAAGGGCGAGATCGTGGTCTGGACCGACGCCGATATGACCTATGAGAACGAGCGGATCCCCGAGCTGGTACAGATCCTGCTCGACGACCCCTCATACGACCAGGTGGTCGGCGCTCGCACCACCGAGGAGGGCACCCACAAGTGGGCCCGGGTGCCGGCCAAATGGCTGATCCGCAAGATCGCCGAACGGCTCACCAACCAGCGCATCCCCGACCTCAACTCGGGCCTGCGCGCCTTCCGCCGCAGCGTGGCGCTGCCCTATCTGCGGCTGCTGCCGCCCGGCTTTTCCTGCGTCACCACGATCACCATCGCGTTCCTGGCCAACCAGCACGACATCCGGTATGTGCCCACGGCATACGCGAAGCGGGCGGGGACCAGCAAGTTCCGCTTCGTCCACGACGCCTACCGCTACATCCTGCAGGTGCTGCGGATGGTCATGTATTTCGACCCGCTCAAGGTGCTCATGCCGCTGGCGCTGTGGCTCTTTGGGATCGGCGCGATGAAGGCGGTGGTGGACATGGTGCGCCATCCGTTCTATTTCCCGGCCAACACCATCCTGCTCGTGGTGTCCGGGCTGATAATCGGCTCCCTGGCCCTGCTGGCCGATCTGGTGGTCCGCTCGCGGGGGGCTGAGTGAGCGCGGATAGCGCCGCCCTGCGCGTGGCGATCGTGGGTCCCGCACACCCATACAAGGGTGGGATCGCGGTGCACACCACCGAACTGGCGCGGCAGATGAGCGAGGCCGGCCACGAGGTCGACCTGATCTGCTGGCGCCGGCTCTATCCCGCGCTGCTCTATCCGGGCCAATCCGAGGTCGCCGGCGAGCCCGAGGTACCGCTCTATACGCCGACCCGGCGCGTGCTCTCCTGGAACCGGCCCGACTCGTGGGTCCGGGTGGGGCGGCGGCTGGCGGCATACGACCTGGTGCTGATCGTCCATGTGGTCCCGCAGATCGTGCCCGCGCACCTGGCGCTGCTGGCCGCGGCGACGCGCGGCGAGCGGGTGCCGCGTCTGGTCGGGGTGGTCCACAATGTGCTTCCGCACGAGAGCCGGCCGGGGGACGAGCCGCTGGTGCGCGCGCTCTTCCAGCGCCTGGATGCGGTGATCGTGCATACCCCCGAGCAGGCCAATCTCGCCGAATCCCTCGGTGCGCCATTGGTGCGCACCGTGCCCCTGCCGCCCCATCTGCCCGGTGGCCCGCCGCTGCCCCGGGAGCCGTATGCCGGACCGGCGCGCCTCTTGGCGCTGGGCATGGTGCGCCCGTATAAGGGGATCGCCGACCTGATCGGGGCCTTGGCGCGGGTGCCCGGACCGACGCTGACCGTCGCCGGGGAGGCCTGGGGGAGTGCGGGTGAGGAGGTCACCCGGGCCGCGGCGGATGCGGCCCTGGCCGGCCGGGTCGACCTGCGACTGGGCTATGTCCCGGCCGCGCAGATCCCCGCGCTGCTGGCCGAGCACGACGTGCTGGCGCTGACCTATCGCACCGCCACCGCCTCCCAGAACGCGCTGCTGGCCTACGAGCATGGGCTGGCGGTGCTGGCCACCCGGGTGGGCAGCTTCGGCGCCGACGTCCGCGACGGAGTTGACGGCCTGCTCGTGCCGCCGGGGGACCAGGAGGCGCTGGTCGCGGCGCTGCAGCGCCTCGCCGACCCGGCCGAGGTCGCCCGCCTGCGCGGCGGCAGCACCCCGCCGGATCTGTCCGGCCCCTGGGCCCGGTATGTCGGGGCCCTCGAGGCATTGGCAGCCGGCGGCGCCACGCCGCGTCAGCGCTCGCGGATAACCCTGACCGACCGGCTCAAGGGGCTGGCGGCGGGTTGGCGGCCCCGCCTGGAGTTGTCGGCCGGCGAGCTGCCCGAATGGGTCGCCCCCACCGATGTGCTCGGGCTGGCCGAGGAGGCAGAGAACGCCCGCGATCTCGCGCGGGAACTGGGGCTGCCGCGCGGTGGCTCGGCGGAGGCGCAATGGGCTGCCCTGGGCGCCCTCGCGGCAATCCTGCGGCTGCGCGACGACGGCCGGCGCACGGCATTGGTGGTCGACCAGTCGGGGTCGGATTCCCCCTTTGCGGCCTGGTCGCGGGCCATCGGGTTCGCCCCGGTGGAATTGCGCCCCGGGGCGGAACTGGACGTCGATGCCGAATCGATCGATGTGCTCACCCGGCTGCACCCCGGTGACGTCGAGCCCGACGAACTGCTCGACCTGCTGGGCCGGGCCACCTGGGCGCTGCGCCCCGGCGGGATCCTGGTGGTCACCCTCGCCCTGGGACCGCCGGGTATGCCCGGAGTCTTCGCCGCAGCCGATCTGCGCGCGATCCTGGCGCAGGCGGACAACGCCGGGCTGCGCCTGGTCGGCGACCTCGACGGCGAACTCACCGCCCGAATGCGCCGGGCGGCCGAGCATGCGGGCGATCCGCAGGCCGCCTACGGCGTAACCCGGCTGACCTGGCGACGCCGGTGACCCCGGCGCCGGCGCCGGGCCGGCCGAGCTGCGCATCCGCGCCCTGGCGCGCCTGCCTTCGGGCAGCTAC
>CAKZIH010000168.1 GCA_936931335.1 uncultured Nostocoides sp.
TTCGACCAGGCGGGAGATGCCCAGCGGGACGAGCACGGCGGCCAAGGAGGCCAGCCGAAAGCTCGCGCTGGCCCGGGAGTCCTCCCCGGTATGCCGTCGCAACAGCGGCCGCAGCACGTCCTGGTCGATGACCCCGGCGACCGAGACCACCAGGCCCGAGGCCGTGGACAGGAAGGCCGCGAAGGCGCCACCGGTGAGGATCGCGGTGAGCACCGTCGCCACCGGGCCCTCGGTGAACAAATGCGGCAGGGCGAGCACGATCTCGTCGGCGCGCCGACCATCCGGGTCGGGCGCAACGGTGCGGCCGAGGACGGCATACAGGGGTGGGAAAAGGTAGAAGACCCCGATGAGGCCGATGACCCCGACCGTGGTGCGGCGGGCCGCCCGGCCGTCGGGGTTGGTGTAGAAGCGCACCAGCACATGCGGCAGGCCCATCGTCCCCAGGCAAAGCGCGAGCAGGGTGCTGTAGGTGGAATAGAGCGCGCTGGGGGAGGTGAGTGTCGGCATCTCCCAAGCGCTCAGGTCCAACGGGCGCCGGTGCTCACCCGGCCACAGGGCGAGCAGCACGAAGGCGGGGACGGCGATCGCGGTCAGCTTGATCCAGTACTGCATGGCCTGGACCAGGGTGATCGACTGCATCCCGCCCACCGCCACCGCCGCGAGCACCACCAGCGCCACCAGCAACCCGCCGACCCAGGTCGGCCAGCCGGTCGCCGCCCGCAGGGCGATCCCGGCGCCCTGGTACTGGGGGATCAGATAGAGCGCGCCGATGGCCACCGTGAGCAGCGAACAGACCAGCCGCAGTCGGCGCGATTCCAGGCGCAGTTCGGCGAAATCGGGCAGCGTATAGGCGCCGGAGCGTCGCAGCGGGGCGGCCACCAGCACCAGCAGCACGAGATAGCCGACCGTATAGCCGATGGGATACCAGAGCACGCTCGCGCCACCGGCATAGACCAGCCCGGCGACCCCGAGAAAGGATGCGGCAGAAAGATATTCGCCGCTGATCGCGCTGGCATTGCGTCGTGGGGTGATGGCGCGGCCGGCGACATAGAAGTCGGAGGTGGCCCGCGACATACGTAAGCCGAGGGCACCGACGACGAGGGTGGCGACGCAGATGCCGAGGATCGCGACCAGGCTGACCGGGTGCATCAGTCGCCGTTGACCAGGTCGACGAAGGCGGCTTCCAAGCGCTCGCTGGCCCGGACATAAAAACGGGCCAGGATCCAGGCCGCCGGATAGGCGGCCACCCCGAGCAGCACCCAGGGCAGCGGCACCGGGCCCAGGCGCACGGTTCCGGTCTCGGGGATGAGCAGGAAGAGCAGCGGCACCCCGGCCAGGGTGAGGGCGACCAGCAGCAGCAGGCTCGCGGACAGGCGCAGTTGGGCACGGATCAGTCCGCGGACATAGACCTCACCCAGGTCGGTCTCGTCGGAGAGTTCTTCGGCCACCGGCCGGGTGGTATGCCGGGCCGCCGAGCGCCGGGAGGCGCTCACCCGCACCCGTTGTGGGGCCGGCCCGGACGTCGGGCCCGAGGCTGACCCGGGGTGCGGCCCGGCGCTGTCGCTCTGCATCGCCGGTCTAGAACTCACCGCGGCGCAGCAGATGCCGGCGCACATCGCGCAGATGCCGTCGACTGACCGGCAGGTCGATGGCGCCGACCCGGACCGTGCACTTGCCGTGGTCCATCCGGACCTCGCTGACATGGCGCATGGAAACCAGGGTGCTGCGGTGGATGCGCACGAACCCCGCCGACGCCCATTTCTCCTCCAGCGTGGCCAGCGGGATGCGCACCAGATGCGATTCGGCGTCCGTATGCAGGCGGGCATAGTCCCCGTGCGCCTGGACGTGGCGGATCTCGCTGCGCGCGACAAATCGGGTCACCCCGCCGAGCTCGACGGCGATGGTCTCCTCGTCCTCTGCGCTGGCCGGGCTGGCGGGGGTCGCTGCGGCGACCACGCGCCGAACCGCCTCGGCCAGGCGCTCGGGGCGCACCGGCTTCATCACATAGTCGACCGCGTCGATGGCGAAGGCGTCGACGGCATGGGAGTCGTAGGCGGTGACAAAAACCACCGCCGGCCGGTTGGCGAAGCGCGCGAGGACCCGGCCCAACTCCATACCGTCCAGGCCGGGCATGGAGATATCGGAGAAGACCACGTCGACACGCTCGGCCTCCAGGACGCGCAGCGCGTCGGTGCCGGAGGCGGCAGACAGCACCCGGTCGATCCGGGGATCGCGCTCGAGCAGATAGCCCAGCTCCGAGCGCGCCGGGGCCTCGTCGTCGACGACCAGGGCGACCAAGCCGGCAGGTGCGCTACTCATGGGACTGTCAGCTTAGGGTCGGCGGCCAGCGCGGCGGCGCCGAGGAACTTCGGCGCGCGGAAGGAGACGCGCATACCGGCCCCGGGGGCGGTCTCCACGACCAGACCCATGTCGTCGCCGTAGATGGAACGCAGGCGAGCATCCACATTGGCCAGGCCGTGAGATTCGGTGGCGATGGTGCCGTCGAGGATGCCCTGGATGCGCTCGGGCTCGGCACCGGCCCCGTCGTCCTCTACCACGATCTCGGCGGCCGAACCGCGATCGCCGGCGGTAATCGCGACGGTATGCACGCCCTCGAGGTTGGCCACGCCATGGCGGACCGCGTTCTCCACCAGCGGCTGAATGGCCAGATAGGGAACTGTGACCGCGAGCACCTCCGGGGCGATCAGCAGGCTGATCCGCAGCCGCTCGCCGTAGCGGGCCTGCTCCAGGGCGAGATAGCGCTCGACATTGCGCAGCTCGTCGGCCAGCGTGGTGAAGGCGCCGCCGCCGCGCAGGGCATACCGGGTGAAATCCGCGAACTCCAGCAGCAGGTCGCGGGCGCGGTCGGGATCGGTGCGCACAAAGGAGGCGATGGCGCCGAGGGAGTTGTAGATGAAGTGCGGGCTGATCTGGGCGCGCAGGGCCGCGAGCTCGGCCTCGCTGGCCCGGGCGCGTTCGCGGCCGAGTTCGGCGAGCTCGACCTGGGTGGACACCCAGCCGGCCACCTTGGTCGCCGCCCGGACCAATCCGGCCGTCACATTGGGCCCGTATGCCGCCAGCGCCCCCACCACTCGACCCTCGGTGGTCACCGGCGCGATGACCGCGGCACGCAAGGGACACCCGGGATCGTCGCAGGTGACCTCGCCATGGTCGAGGACCGCGGTCTCCCCGGCGGTCAAGGTGGCGGCGGCCAGCCGCAGGGTATGGGCGGCGTGATGTGGCGCGGCGCCCTCCCAGGTCACCGCGCCGGTGGCATCGACCAGGGCCAGCGCGGGGGTGGCCAGCAGCGTCCGCAAATGGCGGGCGGCGCGGGCGCCACCGCTCGCCCCGAGCCCGCCGCCGAGGTGGCGGGCGGCCAGGGCCGCGGTATGCAGGGTCTGGTACGTAGCGCGCGCCGAATCGCTGAGGAAGCCCCGGCGGCGCCCGCGAATGGTGACCGCCAGCCATGCGCCCAGGCCGACCAGGGCGACCAGGGCGAGGGTGACCACGGCGGTCGGGAGGTGAAAACCCCGCATCGCGCCAGGGTAGGCGAGGAAAAAAAGGATGCGGCCCCGGCTGGGGGGGGAACAGCCGGGGCCGCGACGCGTCGGCGCCCTCGGGGGGTGAGCGCCACGCGCGAGTCGCTCAACCCGAGGGGAGCGACTGGGATCAATCGTCAGGCAATGCCTGCGATCCCGCAACAGGAACGCACGGCACTCGCAAATTTGTTGACCCTGGCGTCCGCGACCTGGCACTCTGGCGTTGTCAGTGGCCAGCCCTAGCCTCGATGCATGACCTCGACCCCGCCGCTACCGAAGGATTCCGAGCCTGCGGCGTCTGTGGAGTCTGAATTAGCCGCGTCTGCGGCTGATCCGGGGGCGCCTCCTGGGGTGACGCACGAGGCGCACCTGCCCCCAGGAGTGGTGCGCGGACCGCATACCGTGCGGGCCTTTCGTATGGTGCTGCTCAACACCCTGGTGGCCAATGTCACCACAAGCTATCTCTGGTACGCCCTGACCTTCTGGGCGTACCTGGAGACCAAGTCGGTGCTGGCCACTTCGATCATCGGCGGCAGCTACATGCTGCTGGTCGCGGTCTTCTCCACCCTTTTCGGCACCTTTGTGGACCGGCACCGCAAAAAATCCGCGATGCGCTTCTCCAGCGTGGTGACCCTGGTGACCTATGGGATCGCGGCGGTGCTCTATCTGATCTTCCCGGCCACCACGCTGGTGGACTGGAATGGGCCGTGGTTCTGGGTGTTCGCCGGGGTGATCCTGCTCGGTGGGGTCGTGGAGAGTATGCGCAATATCGCGCTGTCCACGACCGTGACGCTGCTGGTGCCGGCCGACGACCGGGACAAGGCCAATGGGATGGTCGGCACCGTCCAGGGCATCGCCTTCATGGTCACCAGCGTCTTCAGCGGCCTGTCCGTCGGCCTGCTCGGTATGGGGTGGACCGTCGCCATCGCGCTGACCTTTACGGCCCTGGCGCTGCTGCATTTGCTGACGATCGACATCCCGGAGCTCTCGCCGAGCGCCGACGGGGGACAGCGTCAGCCGTTGTTCGATTTCCGGGCCGCCTGGCAGGCGATCCGGGCGGTGCCCGGGCTGCTCGCGCTGGTGCTCTTCGCGACCTTCAACAATCTGGTCGGCGGGGTCTATATGGCGCTGATGGACCCCTATGGGTTGACGCTCTTCAGCGTCGAGACCTGGGGCGTGGTGCTCGGGATCACCAGTGTGGGCTTCATCGTGGGCGGCGCGCTGGTGGCCAAGCTGGGGCTCGGTCCGGCGCCGCTACGCACGCTCATGCTGGTCAACCTGGGGATCGCGGCGATCGGGATGCTCTTCACGCTGCGCGAGTGGGCATGGCTCTATGTGGTGGGCATCTTTGTCTTCATGGCCGTGGTGCCGATGGCCGAGGCCGCCGAGCAGACGATCTTGCAACGGGTGGTGCCGTTCGCCACCCAGGGGCGGGTGTTCGGCTTCGCGCAGAGCATCGAGGCGGCCGCGTCGCCGATCTCTGCCTTCCTCATCGGGCCGATCGCGCAGTTCGGGCTGATCCCCTTTATGCACTCCGAGGCGGGGCGGGAACGCTTCGGGTCGCTGCTGGGGGATGGGCAGGCGCGCGGGATCGCGCTGGTCTTCCTCTTGGCCGGCGCGATCATGACGGTCACGGTGCTGCTGGCCATGGTGTCGCGGCCCTACCGACAGTTGTCCGCGGCCTATGCCCAGGCGGATCCGCCGCCGGTGCCGGCCGCCGCCTGAGCCGTCGCGGGCGATTGTCCGCGGCCGGAATCAGTTGCGGGCGGGTGGGTGCAGCCGCCCGGCAAGGACGGCGTCGGCGATGGCGACGCCTTCGGCTGCCCCGGCGGTGATCGCGACGGCGCAATGCTCGACCCAGATGAGCAGCCCCTCCAGGGTTCCTTGGCCGTAGGCCTGCACGGCCCCGTGGTATGCCGCCAGCCCGCCCGCCCCGTGCCCGGCTTCGATCACGGTGACCCCGGTCGGGTCCAGGCCAGTGGCGGTGAGCAGGGCCCGGTCGAGTGCGCGGGCCACCAGCCCGTTGGCGCGCGCGAAGGGACGCAGGGCGGCCAGTTCACCATGCGCCAGGGCGAGTACGAGCAGCGCCGGCAGGTCCTCGCTGGCGAGGATCGTGTCGAGCGCCGCCAAGCGAGGGGTGAGCTGCGCCGGGGCGGGGGCGGGCCCCATACCGGCGTACTCCGGCACGCTCGTGGTGGTGCGCGGGCGGCCTAGCTCGGGCGCGGGCAGTGCGCCCGCGGCCGCGGCCAGGTGCAGCCGGGCCAGGACGCGGCGCGGTGAGGTGCGCACGCTTGCGGCGAGTTCCTCGGTGAGCGCGGTGGCGGCAATCGCCCCGTGCACCACCAGTTCGGCCGGGTCCGGGTCGGTATGCCGGGGGCGTGCCCCCCGCATCAAGTCGCGGACGATCTCCACGCTGCCGCGAGCGCCATCGAGTTCGGCGCTGGCCCACGCCCCACGCACCCGAGACTCTGCCGCGCACTCCGGGATGCGCCGGCGCAGCGCCTGGTGCCAACGCAACTCGGTACACGCCTGCCGGGCGCGTTCGGAGGCCGCGGTGATCCGGGAATGCTCGGCCAGCGCGGCGAGTGCGGCTAGGGGATCGGGCACCAGCCCAACTGTACGGCGGGCTGGGACGAGCGCCGCAGGATGCGGCACATGACGGGTGTCCCCAGGCGCGCTCCGCATACCGGGTTATCCACAGGGCGGGCGCAAGCCCTGGCCGGGGAAGGCCAGCCCCGCCACGCTTGACGGCTATGACGACTCTCGGCGTGGTGGCCGCCTCGGGTGGCGCGGGGTGCTCGACGCTGGCCGGCGCGCTGGGGATTCGGGCCGGCCAGTCGGGGGCCGCCGCGGTGGTGGTCGATGGCGACCCGCTCGGTGGGGGCATCCAGGTGACCATGGCCGCCGAACACCTGCCCGGGCATCGCTGGTCGGACCTGACCGAAGTGGACGGGACGGTGGCGGGGCAGCGGCTGCTTGAGCACCTGCCCCAGGTCGATGGCTGCCACGTGCTCTCCGGGGGTCGGGCTGCTCGGGCCCTGGACCGGGTGGTGCCCGAGGCGGTCGAGGATGCGGCTTTCGATGCGGTCGTCGACGCCCTGGAACGCGCCTGCGGCCTGGTGGTCCTGGATTGGGGACACCGGTGGCGGGCGGGTTTCGGCGCGAGCGTGCTGGTGGTGCCGGCCAGCGCACGCGGGCTCGCCGATGCCGAGGCCTGGATTGGCCGGTATGACAGTGCGGACCTGGCCGGGGTGGTCACCCGCAGCCGGCGCGGCGACTTTCGAGTGGCCAGCGCGCTCGCCCAGCAATTGGGTATGCCATTGCTCGGCGAGCTCACCGACGACCGCCGGGTGGTCGCCGCGGCTCGCGCCGGGGAACCGCCGGGGCTGTCCAAGCGTGGTCCGGTGGCCGCCTTGGCCGATGCGCTGGCCCGCTCCGCGCTGGCAGTCACCGGGGACGGGCTGGCGTCATGAGATTCGACGACGGCATCACCGCGGCGGTGCGGGCCGGTCGCGGCCCGGACCCGCGCGCCATTCGGGATGTGGTGGACACGGCCGCCGAACGCCTGGGCGAGCGCGGCGTCGCCCGCGCCGAGCACCGACTGCGGGCGGATCTGGCCGGTCTCGGGCCGCTGGCCGAGGTCGCCCGGTTGCCCGGCGTCACCGACATCCTGGTCAACGGCGACGGGTTGACCTGGGCCGATCGGGGGCGCGGGGTGGAACGCATCCCGGTCCACGATTTCGCCTCCCCCGAGGAGGTGCGGCGGCTCGCCGTGCGCCTGGCCGGGGTGGCCGGCCGGCGCCTGGACGATGCTCAGCCGTATGTCGATGGCCTGCTCCCCGGGGCGGTGCGGCTGCATGCCATCCTGCCGCCACTGTCCGCGGGCGGCACCTGTCTGAGCCTGCGAATGCTGCGCACCGAGGCGGTGCATCTGAGTGACCTGGAGCGGGTCGATATGTGCACCCCGGCCCAGGGCGAACGGCTGCGGCGGATGGTCGCCGAACGGGACGCCTTCGTGGTCACCGGGGGTACTGGGGCAGGGAAAACTACCCTGCTCGCGGCGCTGCTGGCCGAGATCGATCCCAGCGAGCGCATTCTCGTGGTCGAGGACGTGCTGGAGATCCCGGTGCATTCCGGGCATGTGGTGCGCCTGCAGGCCCGCCCGCCCAATGTCGAGGGCCACGGCCAGATCACCCTGGTGGACTTGGTGCGCCAGGCCCTGCGCATGCGACCTGACCGCCTCGTCGTCGGCGAGGTCCGCGGCCCCGAGGTCCGCGAACTCCTGCAGGCACTCAACACCGGCCATGAGGGCGGTTGCGCCACCCTGCACGCCAACAAGCCGGCCGATGTCCCCGCCCGGCTGGAGGCGCTGGGCGCCCTGGCCGGTATGTCGCCCCAGGCCGTCCGGGCGCAGGTCGCGACCGCCCTGAAGACCGTCGTCCATGTCGCCCGTACCCCGCTGGGGAGGCGGGTCACCTCGATCGAGGACCTGTGAGTATGGGGGCCGGTCAGATTCTCGGCGCCCTGCTCCTGCTGGGCATCGCCCTGGCCTGCTGGCCCCGGCGGCACGGCCCGCGCCGATCGGCGGGACTGGCACTGCCGATCGATCGCACCGACAGCCTCGCCGCGGCACTGGAATCGATTTCGCTGTGTCTGCAATCCGGGCTGACCCCGTTGCAGGCGGTGGAGATCACCGCGCGCCGACCGGGTCTGGACGAGGCGCTCGCCGCCGTCTTCGAGGAGGTGCGCCGGGCACTGGCACGGGGCGAGCCGGGCGGGGTGGTCTGGTCACGACATACCGGCCAGATCCCGCAGCTGCGGGTGGTCGCCGGCTCGTGGACGCTGACCGAGGCGAGCGGGTCGGCGCTGGAACCGGCCGTCTCCTGGGCCGTCGGGCAATTGCGCGAGAAACGGGCCGCCCGAGAACGGCTGGATGCCGTCACCGCTGGCGCGAAGTCCTCAATGGGGCTGATGCTCCTGCTGCCGCTGGCCGGCATCCCGATCGGGCTGCTCGTCGGGGTGACGCCGCGGGAGTTGTACGGATCCGTGCCCGCGGCGCTGTCCTGCCTGGCCGGGCTGGCCTGCGCTGCCGGGGGTTTAGTGCTCGCCCGGCGGATGCTACGCCGGGCGCTACGGCCGCAAGAACTCACGCCGGTGCCAGGGCTGGCCGCTGCCACCACGGGGGATATCGCAGACGCGAGCTTGATGTTGCATCTCGCCCTGTCCTCCGGTGCGGGGATCATCGAGAGCCTCGCCGCGGTCGCCGAGCTTTCCCCGCCGCGGGTGCGGCTGGATCTGCGGCGGGTGGTGGCGGCATACCGCTGGGGGCTCGGGCATACCCGGGCCTGGTCGTATGCCGATCCCGCCTGGGAACCTGTCGCCGCCGCTCTGGGGCTCGCCCTGGACCATGGCGCCGCCCCGGCGGCGAGTGTGCGCGCGGTCGGCTTGCGATTGTCAGCGTCCGAGCGCTCCCGTATGGAGGCCGCCGCCGGCCGAGCCGGCACCTTCTTGTTGGTGCCCCTGGCGGTGATGTTCATCCCGTCGTTCGCGCTGACCACCATGATCCCGTTGGCCATCGCCCTGGTGCCGCGCGGGTCGTTCTGATGGCGCGGATGTCCACAGCCGGAATGCCGGATTCCCATGATCCACAGGGATTTTCGGGGCACTGGCCGGGGCCGGGCGACGAGACGAGAGTGGAACTCGAGACCGGCACCGGGTCGGTCCACCAGGAAAGGGGTTCCACCATGACGCACAAGCTCGCGGCCCGTTATACGGCCACCCGCGCCCGGCTCGGTGACGCGGCCCAGCGCAAGGCGGAGGAGGGCATGGCATCGGCGGAATGGGCGCTGGTCACGCTCTGCGTCTGTGCGTTCGCCGTCGTCGTGCTCGGCTCGTTGGGTACGTTCGCGAAGCCGCTCATCGAAGGCATCATCAGCAAGGCCCTCAGCGGCGGGAAGTGACGATGGACCGGCTTTGTGTGCGCCCCCGGATCGGCGGGCGCGGCCGCCCTGGTGGCTCCCGCGAGGCCGGCATTGTCACGGCGGAGTTGACGTTGGGGATGATCGCATTCGCATTCTTCTTCATCGTCTCGCTGACCGCGATCGGGACGGGCATCGATCACCTGCGATGCGCGGAGGCCAGCCGGGTCGGGGCCCGGCTGGCCGCCCGGTCGGAGTCAGCGGCCCAGGTGGTCGCCGGGGCCTTGACCACGGCGCCGAAGGGATCGACCGTGCGGCTATCGGCGAGCGGCTCCACCGTCCAAGTGACCGTCCGGGCGCCGGAGCGTGGCATCTTTGCCCAGCTCGGGTGGGATCTGGCCGCGGTGGGGACCTCCATCGCTCCGCGGGAGCACCGCGGTGGCTAAGCAGCCGGCGATGGCCCGGCAGAGCCGGTCGGGGCCAGCGCTTCGCGAGGTGGCGAGGCAGCCGGCAGCAGCCCGGGAGAGCGGGTCGGGGACGGTGCTCACCCTGCTGCTCGTCGCTTGCCTGATCCTCTTGCTGCCGCTCGCCCTGACGGTGGTCACCGCAACTCAGGCGGCCCAGCGCGCGCGGGCCGCGGCCGATCTCGGGGCGATCGCGGCCGCCTCCTCGTTCGCACGCGGTGTCGATGCCGCCACCGCGTGCGCGCGGGGAGCCGCGCTGGTCACGGCCAACCGCGCCGCCGCCGTCGGGTGCACCATTCGGGCCGATGGCCGCACCGAGCTGCGGGCCCGGGTCACGGTGCGGCTACCGGTTTTCGGGACCCGAGCGACCTCGGCATCGGCGGTGGCCGGGATCATCTTCGATGCGCATCGCTGATCAGGGACGGGAACTGGCCCACCCACAACGGCGGCCGGTGTCCTTGCCGCACCTTGCCGGCTGCGTGTTGACCGGCGCGGCACACCGCAGGTTTGGTGGGGTGTCGGGGCCAGATAGGGAGTTCCCAGGAGGGTCTGCAGCGGGATGAGCGGTTAGCGTTGGGTGAACCCCCGCGCCGAGCGGCCGGGCCCGCCGGGCCTGGTCGCCCAACTCAAGGAGTCCCGGACCCCATGATCGTGCTAGGCCTGCTCCTCATCCTGCTGACGGCCGGTGCCGCCGTTTGGCTCTACCTCGCCCTGAGCGATCTGCCCAACGGCGGGCCGGTCAACGACCTGAGCGCCTTGGGCGTAACCGTCGGCCTCTCGCCGCTCGTGCTGCTGCTCACCGGCGTCGGTCTCACCCTGCTGCTGATGATTGGGCTCTCGCTCATTCGCGGCGGCATAGGGGCCAAGTCCCGCCAGCGCCGCGAGCGCAAGCAGCTCGAGCGGGACGCGGAGGAGAACCGTCGTGCCGCGGAAGCCGCCGCCCAGGAGCGCCTGCGTGCCGAGCGCGTGCACAACGACGAGGTCGCCGCGCGCGAGACCACTCGCCACAGCATCACCGAGCCGGTTCGCGACAGCAGCACCGGCTGGCGCACCGAGGACGGTGGGTCCACCGCCCCGCCGCCGCCGTCGCGCCGCTGACGTCCCGCGACCGGAACGTTACGAACCCCCGTTGCCCAGTGGGCAGCGGGGGTTTGTGCGCTAGGCGCTCGCCCGAGTTGGTTCGCCTCGAACCGTGGCGGCGGGTGCCGGCACACCCAACAACTCAAGCACCAGCGTCAGCAGCCGCACTGCGCCGTCCTTGTCCAGCGGGTTGTTGCCATTGCCACACTTCGGCGAGACCACGCACCAAGGGCAACCGGCCGGACACGGGCAGTCGCGTACCAGGTCGCGGGTCGCACCCAGCCAGTCGGCCAGCACGTCGTGACCGTGAGCGGCATAGCCCGCGCCGCCGGGGTAGCCGTCATACACCAGCACGGTCGGCAAGCCGGTCTGCGGATGCGCGGCGGTGGACACTCCGCCGATATCCCAGCGATCGCAACTGACGAAGAGCGGCAGCATGCCGATGGCCGCATGTTCGGCGGCATGCGCGGCACCGGGAATCCCCTCGGCCTCGATGCCCGCACGAGCGAGCACCTCCTGCGGCAGCGTCCACCACACACCTTCGGTCTCCAGCATCCGTTCCGGCAGGTCCAGGGCGTGCTGGCCGATCACCTCGCCCCCGGGTAGGCGGCGCAGGAACGAGCGCACCTGCGTCCGCACGGTCACCGGCCCGCGGTTGACCACGAGCGGCCCGAACGTCTGGGTGACCTGCGGTTCGGCGAGTTCGAACGCCGACTGACTCTGCGCCGTGGTCGACCACCCCGGGTCGCCCTTGACCACCGTGGCCGTGGCGGCTGCCAGGTCCAGGCCGGTGACCACATACGTCGTGCCCTGGTGGACGTGCACCGCGCCCGGGTGCACCTGCACATGCGCGGCCGCCTCATCGACGGTCCCGATCACCCGCCCGCTCCCGGATTCCACGATGGCGACCACCTCACCCGCGGTCCGCAGCGAACCCACCAGATCACCCGGGCGACGGTGTTCGGGCCAGTACCACCCCGTCGGGCGGCGCCGCAGCAGCCCTTCGGCCTCCAATTGCGCCAGCGCCTCGGCCAGCCCGGGGCCGAAATACGCCTCATCGGCAGCGGTCAGCGGCCTCTCGTAGGCCGCGGCCACCAGATGCCGCGGCAGCAGCCGGGGGTTGCCCGGGTTGACCACGGTGTGCTCCACCGGCGTCCCAAAGATCGCCTCGGGATGGTTCATCACATAGGCATCCAGCGGATCGTCGGCGGCGACCAGCAGCGCCAACGCCGCCGAGCCACCCCGGCCCGCGCGGCCGGCCTGCTGCCATACGGACGCCAACCGGCCTGGCCAGCCGGCCATCACCACCGCATCCAAGCCGGAGATATCGATCCCCAACTCCAGCGCATTCGTCGCGGCCAACCCGCCCAGGGCACCGGTGCGCAGCTCCCGCTCCAGTTCACGACGCTCTTCGGGGAGGTAACCGCCGCGGTATGCCGCCACCCGCGCCCCACAGCCGCGCTGCTCCAGCATCCGCCCCGCAGCGGTGGCCACCGCTTCCACTCCGGCGCGCGAGCGAGCGAAGGCCAACGTCTGCACGCCCTCGCCGACCAGCCCCGCCAGCAGCCGAGCCGCCTCGGTGCCGGCCGCGGGCCGACGGGGCAGGCCATCGGAATCGGCATACTCCTGCGGCTCCCACAAGCCGAAGGTGAGCGGGCCGCGCGGGGCACCATCCGCGGTCACCGCGGAAACCGCCACCCCGGTCAGTTCGCTGGCGTGCTGCGCCGGATTGCCCACCGTCGCTGAGGCGAGCACGAAGGTCGGGGTGCTGCGATAGCGCTCGGCAACCCGCCGCAGCCGCCGCAGCACCAGCGCCACCCCGGAGCCGAAGATCCCCCGGTAGGCGTGGGCCTCATCGACCACGACGACCTGCAGCGCCCGCAGGAAGGACGCCCACTGGGCATGCCCGGGCAGCAGCGAGTGGTGCAGCAGATCGGGATTAGTGAGCACCACATTGGCGTGATCACGGATCCACCGGCGCTCATCCGGGCCGGTGTCCCCGTCATACGTCGCGCACCGGATCCCGGGCAGCCCCAAGGCCTCGATGTGCGCCGCCTGGTCGGCGGCCAGCGCCTTGGTCGGCGCGAGATAGAGCAGCGTGGCACCACGCCCATTCGGCGCCTGCGTGCCCTCGAGCACCGCGCTCAGCCCGGGCAGCAGGTACCCCAGGCTCTTGCCCGAGGCCGTCCCCGTCGCCAGCACGGTATGGCGCCCATCGCGCACCGCCTGAGCGGCCTGCGCCTGATGGGACCACAGCTGCTCGATCCCCTGGCCGACCAGCGCCGACGCTAGCCGCGGTTCGACCCAGTCCGGCATAGGCACCCGAGCCCCGGGCCGCGCTGGCACCTGTTCCACATGCCGCAGCGCCTCGATCTCGGACGCGCCGAGCAGGGACGCGAGGGTCGAGAACGTCCACTCGCGACCCTCGATTGCCGCCTGACCTGGGGGCATGCATGGTGTGGATCGCATCCGTGGTCTACGGTATGCCCGGAGCGCGGCTACTCCCCCGCCGCCACGCTTGTCCGAAGGAGAACCTCGATGCTCGCCGTTTCCACTGAGCGTCGCGATCACGTCGCTGTCGTTCACGCCAGCGGCGAGGTGGACGCGACGACCGCGCATACGCTGCGGTCGGCCCTGTCCAAGGCCATCTCCGAGGCGGGCGACAACCTCGTGGCCGATCTCACCGAGGTCACCTTCATGGACTCCACCGGCTTGGGTGTGCTCGTCGGCCGGCTCAAGGAAGTCCGCACGCGCGGCGGCCAGTTGCACTGTGTGGTCACCACCGACCGGGTCCGGCGGGTCTTCATGGCTACCGGCCTGGACACCGTGCTGCAGTTGCACGACGACGTGGACAGCGCCGTCTCCGCGATCACCGCGACCAGCACCGCCCAAGCCTGACGCGACACCCTCCTTGGCGCGCCCCCTACTGGACGGGTGCGGACTGCGGCGCGCAGGTATAGCCTGACGCGACGATCGCCTCGGTTGCCCCCTCGGCTACCTGGGCGATTGGCGCCTCACCGGCGTCCGACACTCACCATCAAGGAGGATGGCAGTGACCGGTCTATCCCTTCTGCCTGTCGCTGAGACGGCACTGGACCTGTCCGGGTCCAACCAGACCCTGACACTCGCGGTGGGGGTCATCGCGCTGACCGCCCTGGTGATGGGCTGGGTCTTCCGCTCCCAGGTGCTCGCCGCGGACCCCGGCACCGACAATATGCAGACCATCGGTGCGGCGGTCGAGGAAGGCGCGCAGGCCTATCTGCGCCGCCAGTTCCGCACCCTGGGCATCTTCGTGGTCCTGGTCTTCGGGCTGCTGCTTCTGCTACCCGCCGACACCGCCGGCGTGCGCTGGGGACGCTCAGGATTCTTCATCCTCGGCGCGATCTTCTCCGCCGCCATCGGCTATCTCGGGATGAGCCTCGCGGTGAAAGCCAATGTCCGGGTCGCCGAAGCGGCTCGGCGCGGCAGCCGCGACGAGGGGATGAAGGTCGCCTTCCGCACCGGCGGCGTGGTCGGTATGGCGACCGTCGGCCTGGGTCTGCTCGGCGCCGCCAGCGTGGTCTTCCTCTATGAGGGCGACGCCCCCAAGGTCCTCGAAGGTTTTGGTTTCGGCGCCGCCCTGCTGGCGATGTTCATGCGTGTCGGCGGCGGCATCTTCACCAAGGCAGCGGACGTCGGCGCCGACCTGGTCGGCAAGGTGGAGGCCGGCATACCGGAGGACGACCCGCGCAATGCCGCCACCATCGCCGACAATGTCGGCGACAACGTCGGTGACTGCGCCGGTATGGCGGCCGACCTCTTCGAGTCGTATGCCGTGACCCTGGTCGCCGCGCTCATCCTCGGCTCGGTCGCCTTCGGCAGCTACGGCCTGGTCTTCCCGCTCATCGTGCCGGCCATCGGGGCCGTCACCGCGCTGCTCGGCGTCTTCATCACCAAGGCCCGGGCCGGGGAGAATGCGCTGCGCGCGATCAACCGCGGTTTCTATATCTCCGCCGCGGTGAGCGCCGTGCTGTCGGTGGTCGCGGCATACCTCTATCTGCCGGACACCTTCGCCGAACTCGGCTCCAGCGCCGAAGGCATCGCCGAGCTGGCCGGTGACCCGCGGCGTACGGCCGTGCTCGCCGTGCTCATCGGCATCGTCCTGGCCGGGATCATCCTGTGGCTGACCGGGTATTTCACCGGCACCGAGACCCGGCCCACCAATGACGTGGCCCGCACCTCGCTGACCGGGCCGGCGACCGTGGTCCTCTCGGGTATCGGGGTGGGGCTGGAGTCCGCGGTCTACACCACCGCGATCATCGGCGGCGCCGTCTATCTCGCCTTCCTGCTCGGTGGCGGATCCACGGCGCTGGCGCTCTTCCTCATCGCCCTGGCCGGCTGCGGCCTGCTGACCACGGTCGGCGTCATCGTGGCCATGGACACCTTCGGCCCGGTCTCGGACAACGCCCAAGGCATTGCCGAGATGTCCGGCGATGTGGACGGCGAGGGCGCGCAGATCCTCACTGAACTGGACGCGGTCGGCAACACCACCAAGGCGATCACCAAGGGCATCGCCATCGCCACCGCGGTCCTCGCGGCGACGGCGCTCTTCGGCTCCTATTCCGACGCCTGGCAGGGGCAGTTGCAGGCGATGCTTGCCGACGGCTCGCTGACGGACGAACCGAGCCAGCGCCTGCAGCAGATGTTCGACACTCAGATCGTCTCGCCCAACACCCTGGTGGGGCTGCTCATCGGGGCCGCGACCGTCTTCCTCTTTTCCGGTCTGGCCATCAACGCGGTCACCCGGGCGGCCGGCGCGATCGTCTTCGAGGTCCGCCGCCAGTTCCGGGAGATCCCCGGGATCATGGAGGGCACTACCAAGCCCGAATACGGCCGGGTCGTCGACATCTGCACCCGCGACTCGCTGCGCGAACTGGCCACCCCCGGCCTGCTCGCCGCGCTGATGCCGGTGGCCGTGGGATTCGGTCTGGGGATCGGCGCGCTCGCCGGCTTCCTCGCCGGGGCGATCGGCGCCGGCGCGCTGATGGCGGTCTTCCTCGCCAACGCCGGCGGGGCCTGGGATAACGCCAAGAAGATTGTCGAGGACGGCCGGTTCGGCGGCAAGGGAACCGACGCCCACGCGGCCACCGTCATCGGGGACACCGTCGGTGACCCTTTCAAGGACACCGCCGGCCCGGCGATCAACCCGTTGATCAAGGTGATGAACCTGGTCTCCGTCCTCATCGCCCCGGCGATCGTCAGCCTGACCCTCGGTGACTCCGCCAATAACGCTATCCGCTTCGGCATCGCCGGTCTGGCCCTGCTCGTGGTGATCGCCGCGGTCGCCATCTCCAAGCGGCGCGGCACCTCCATCGGCGGGGAGGAGACGCCCGCCGCCGGGGTGGCACCGGCGCCCGACCTGCCCACTGGCCGCACCGACGAACCGGCGCCGCAGGTCACCCATTCCGATGTGGTGCCCCCGAGTTATCCGGACCGCTGACCGGCGCGCAGGTCAGCATTCGATAACGAAACCGATTGGTCCGGTGTGGGCCGCCCTCAGGCGGCCGACACCGGGCCAATTCTCGTGAGATATCCGGCCAACCGGATGGGTGCTTCATACGTCATGAGGCATATCGGCTGCACCGGAGCAGCCACCGCGAGAAGGGGAAATCGCATGGCACGCATCGTCGTTCTCAGCCGGGCCGGCCAGGACAGTCTGCCCGCCGCCGCCGTCAAGGCGTTGCAGGTGCAGCACGATGTGCGCTTCGTGCAATGCACCTTCGCCCCCGGTGCGGACGAGGCAGCCGAGCTGCTCGCCGATGCCGACGTGCTCGCCTCGACCAATGTCACCCTTCCCGTGCTCGATGCGGCCTTGTTGGAGCGGCTGCCCCGGCTGCGGCAGGTGGTGCTCTACGCGACCGGCTACGAGCACTTGGACCTGAGCGCCCTGACCGCGGCCGGCGTCACCGTGACCACGCTGCCGGAGTATGCGACGAATGCCGTTGCCGAGCACGCCCTCGGCCTGATCTTCGCCTCGGCGACCCGGGTGCACCTGGCCAACGACAAGGCGCGCGGCCGCACGCCATACGAGGTTTCGCTGCGCGGGGTCGAGGTGACCAAGCGCACCCTGGCGATCGTGGGCACCGGACGCATCGGCCGTCGCCTGGCCGAGTTGGCCCGGGGCCTCGGTATGCGGGTCGTCGGCGTCGACATCGACCCCGCGGCGGCCGCTGCCGCTGCCGGCGAGGGCATCGTGATGATGAGCAAGGACGCGGCGTTGCGCGAGGCCGACCTGGTCGCCATCTGCGCCTCGACGATCGCCGGGACCTATCCGATCCTGGCCGCAGACGACCTGGCCGTGCTGCACCCGGATGTCTTCGTCGTCAACGTGGGCCGCCCGGTGCTGGTCGACCAGGACGACGTACGCACCGCCCTGCTAGAGCGCGCGCTGCGCGGGTATGCCGTGGACGAGATCGCTTTCGACCCGTCGCAGCCACTGGACGCGCTGCTGCTGGAGGAAGGCCGGGTGCTGCAGACCGCGCACAGCGCCTGGTGGCGCGATGAGGTCCTGGCCCGCGGTGCGCAGATGTTCGCCACCGCGATCCAGTCCGCCGCGGACGGCGCGCCGATCGATGTGGTGGCTGCCCGGCACCCGAGTCTGGTTGCGGCATCGTGAATGCCATGCATCCCCTCATCGAGCGTGCCCGTACGCGTCTGCTGATCGCGCTCGCCGCGGTGGTCGTGCTGGTGCCGGCTGCCCTGGCGGCCGCGCAATATCCGCGGTACTGGGAATGGATCGCCCCGGAACTGACCCCGATGACCTGGGTGCAGACCGTGGTGCTGATGATCGCCGCCGCCGCGGCGGCCGCCTGCGCGGTGGCCGGTGCGGCGCGCGGTTGGGGTCGTAGCGAGCGGCTGCCCTATTGGGCGCTGACGTTCGGCTTCACCTATCTGGCCGTGGACGACCGCTTCGCCATCCACGAACGGATCCGCGACCGGATCCTCGCGCCGCGCAATGTCGGCATCCCGGGTCTGGACTTCTTGGCCCCGGGGGACATCCAGATGCTGCTGATGGGGGTTGCCGGCCTGATCGTGCTGCCCTTCGTGCTGCGGGCCTTGCGCCGCGACCGGCTGGCCTGCTGGCTCTTCGTCATCGGGGTTTTGGCCGCGGCTGGCAGCCTGGCGATGGATTCGGTGGACCCGGCGAGCATGCCGCTGGATGTGGAACGCCTCTCCCAGACCCTGGAGGAGTGTGTGGAACTGCTCGCCGGCTGCTGCTTCCTCGGGGCGCTGGGCGTGCGCCTGCTCGGGCTGCTCAATCCCGAGGCAAGCCCCGAGGCGAGGCCCGGGGCGACGGCGGCGCTCGCGCCGGAGGCGAGCACCCGGCATATCTCGGGCGCAACGGCGGTGCACCCTGCCGGAGCCGACCCGGACGCCGCACTCGGTGCGGACGTGCGCCCGACCGCCTGGCCGGACCTGGCCGGGCAGGCAGCGGACACCGGCCCCCTCCCGCAGCGCGGACCCGAGGCACCCCCTACTGTCGAGCTTGATGTCGCTCGTCGTTGACCCAGATCTGATCGGTGCGCTGCGCGCCGATCTACAGGCCGCCCAGTTCACCGTCACCCACCTGAGCGAGCTGCTCGGCCCCGTCGCTGCCGGCGCGCTGCAGCGCGACCAGATGGTGCCGGCCGAACTGCATACCCGGGGCAATGCGGACCCGGCGGCGATCCTGCTACGCCTGTTCACCCTCGGCGACCCGGTCGACGAGCGCGAGGTCGCCGCGGCGCTGCCCCGGCTGGGTTCGGCCGGCGCCGCCGCCCTCGGGTTGGTGCGCGCCTCCGGCGACGCCCTGGTCGCGACCTGTGATCTGCGCCCTTATGGCGATGAGCAGCACGACTGGTGGGTCGCCTCGGACCTGTCGGAAGTGGCGACCCGGGCGCCGCTGCTGCCCGAGCACGTCCTCGGGATCGGCGGTGCGTCGACCACCCTGGCCGCGTGGACCCCGCGGCCGCGCGCCCGCCGGGCCCTGGATCTGGGAACCGGCTGCGGCGTCCAGGCGCTGCACCTCGGCGCCCACGTCGAGCACGTGGTGGCCACCGATATCTCCGCACCCGCCCTGGCGTATGCCGCCTTCAACGCCGCGCTCAACGAACAGGACTGGGAGCTGCGGGCGGGTTCGCTGCTGGAACCGGTGGCGGGGGAGCGCTTCGATCTGATCGTCAGCAACCCGCCCTTCGTGATCACGCCGCGGGTGGCCGAACTGCCGGTCTACGAATATCGCGACGCCGGCGCCCGGGGCGACGCCGTGGTCGAGCACTTGGTCACCACGCTGGGCGAGCATTTGGAACCCGGTGGCATCGCCCAACTGCTCGGCAACTGGGAGATCGCCGCGGGCGCGGACTGGCGCGATCGGGTCGGGGCCTGGGCCCGCGCCGCCGGCGTGGACGTCTGGGTCGTCCAGCGTGAGGTCCAGGACCCCGCGCAGTATGCCGAGACCTGGGCCCGCGACGGTGGCCACCGCAGCGGAACCGCTGAGTTCGCCCAGATGTATGCCGCGTGGCTGGCCGATTTTGCGGCCCGCGACGTGGCGGCGGTCGGTTTCGGCATCGTCACGCTGCACCGGCCGGCCACGCAGCGCGAACCATTCATCGACCTCACGGAGGCCCGCGGGCCGGTGGCCACGCCGATGGGCCCGGCGATCCTGGCGGGCATCGAGGCACGGGTGTGGCTGGCGGAGCACGGGGACGACGACGTACTGGCTACGGCGTGGTCGGTGGCGCCGGATATCACTGTGGCGCACCACTTCCGGGCGGGCGCCAGCGATCCCACGGTGATCCGGCTGACCCAGGGCGGCGGGCTGGGGCGGACCGAGGATCTGGACACCGCGAGCGCGGCCTATGTCTCGGTTGCCGACGGGGAACTGACCGCCCGGGTGGCCTTGGCGGCGATCGCCGGCCTGCTCGACGTGGACCAGGACGCCCTCATCGCCGATCTGCTGCCGCGCCTGCGGCGCTGGATCGCCGACGGCATCCTGCGCTAGCCGCCGGGGGGACGGCCTCGCTCGGGACGGGCCGGCTCAGGCGGCGAACTGCCAGGAGCGCTTGGACAGGCCGAACCAGAATCCCTCCACCGCAGCGGTATTCGCGATGCCACCGTTGGCGTATGCCGCGCCCAGCGCGACATAGAGTGGCGCCCAGTGCTCGGTGCGCGGGTGCGCCTCGCCGGGGGCCGGGGCCCGATGCTCGAAGTCCAGCAGCGCGTCCAGATCCTGTGCGGCCATCGCCTCGGCAGCCCACTGGTCGAACTCGCTGGAGACCGGGGGAGGGGTGCTGTCCGCGCCGGCGCGGGGGTTGAACCAGCGCAGGTTGTGCGTGGTGAAACCGGAGCCGATGATCATCGTGCCGCTCTCCCGCAGAGCGCCGAGCCGTTCGCCCAGGGCGAAGAGTTCGCGCGGAGCCAGGGTCGGCAGGGACAACTGCAACACGGGGATATCGGCCTGGGGGAACATCTCCACCAGCGGGACATAGGCGCCGTGGTCCAGCCCCCGGGTCTCGTCGCGGTGGACCACCTGTGGCCCGCCCAGCAGGCGGGTGATGTCGTCGGCCAGATCCGGGGCGGTCGGTGCGTCATACCGGACGGCGTAGTACTTCTCAGGGAAGCCCCAGAAGTCATAGACCAGCGGCACCGGGCGCGCACTGGCGCTGACGGTGATGGGCGCCTGCTCCCAGTGCGCGGAGATCATCAGGATTCGCTCCGGTCGCGGCAGGGTCGCCGACCAGTCCCGCAACTGCCGCGTCCAGGTGGGGTCGTCGGCGAGCGGAGGGGCGCCGTGGCTGAGGAAGAGGACGGGAGCATCTGACATACGAGATAGCCTACGGGAAACTTGTTTAGTTTTCAATCAAAGAGTAGATTGTGGCTGGGCGGGCGCAAGCCGCGGTATAGCGTGCTTCCGAACCCCGCACGCTCGTTCGGGGTGGATGGAAGGTGTGTGGTTGTCAGTGGCGGGGCGCAAGCTCGTCATCGTGGAGTCCCCGGCGAAGATCAAGAGCATCTCCGCCTACCTGGGCCCGGAGTATGACGTCGAGGCATCGATCGGGCATATCCGCGACCTGCCCACCCCCTCCGAGCTGCCCGCGGACATGAAGAAGGGGCCCTTCGGCAAGTTCGGCGTCGACATCGACAACGACTTCGAGCCCTACTACATCGTCGACGCGGACAAAAAGAAGAAGGTCGCCGAGCTCAAGCGGCTGCTCAAGAACGCCGACGAGCTCTACCTGGCCACCGATGAAGACCGCGAGGGCGAGGCCATTGCCTGGCACCTGCGCGAGGCGCTGCAGCCCAAGGTGCCGGTCAAGCGCATGGTCTTCAACGAGATCACCCGCGAGGCCATTCAGCGCGCCGCCGCCAACACCCGCGATATCGACGCGAACCTCGTCGACGCCCAGGAGACCCGGCGCATCCTCGATCGCCTCTATGGCTATGAGGTGTCCCCGGTCCTGTGGCGCAAGGTCCGCGCCGGCCTGTCCGCCGGCCGCGTGCAGAGCGTGGCCACCCGAATGGTCGTGGAGCGCGAGCGCGAGCGGATGGCCTTCCGCGCCGCCTCCTATTGGGATGTGGAAGGGGAGTTCGCCACCACTGCCCCCGCGCAATTCGTCGCTCGGCTGACCACTCTGGGCGGCCAGCGCGTGGCCACCGGCCGTGACTTCGACGACGCGGGCCAGTTGACCAGCAGCAAGGCCGTCCAGCTCGACGAGGCTGGCGCCCGCGCGGTGGCCGAAGGCCTGAGTGGTGGTCGGCTGCGCGTCGCGTCGGTCCAGGAGAAGCCGTATACCCGTCGGCCGTCGGCGCCTTTCATCACCTCCACGCTGCAACAGGAGGCCTCGCGCAAGCTGCGCCTATCCGCCAAGGATTCGATGCGGGTCGCCCAGCGGCTCTACGAAAACGGCTACATCACCTATATGCGTACCGACTCCACGGTGCTCTCGCAGTCGGCGCTCAACGCCGCCCGCTCGCAGGCCCGGGAGATGTATGGCGCCGACCACGTCCCCGATGCCCCGCGCCACTACAAGTCGAGTAACTCGGGTGCCCAGGAGGCGCACGAGGCGATCCGCCCCGCGGGGGACACCTTCCGCACCCCAGCACAGGTCGCCGGGGAACTGCGCGGCACCGAACTCGCGCTCTACGACCTGATCTGGAAACGCACCGTGGCCTCGCAGATGGCCGATGCCACCGGATCCACCGCAACCGTGCGTCTGACCGGCACGCTCCCGGACGGCCGGGAGGCGGAGTTCAGCGCCAGCGGCACGGTCATCACCTTCCGGGGCTTCCTCGCGGCATACGAGGAAGGGCGCGACGAAGAGGACACCCACCGCAAGAAGGAAGCCAAGCTCGCGGCGCAGGAAGAGCGTCGCCTGCCGAAGCTGATCGAGGGTGAAGAACTCGATGTCCTGCGCCTCGACGCGCAGGGCCACGAGACCAGCCCGCCGCCGCGCTATACCGAGGCAACCCTGGTAAAAGCCTTGGAGGAGAAGCGGATCGGGCGCCCCTCGACCTACGCCTCCACCCTCGGGACGATTCAGGACCGCGGCTATGTCAGCAGCCAGGGCAACGCCCTGGTGCCCTCCTGGCTGGCGTTCGCGGTCACCCGGCTGATGGAGGAGCACTTCGGCCGGCTCGTGGACTATGACTTCACCGCCGTGCTCGAAGCGGAGCTCGACGGCATCGCCCGCGGCGACGCGCACCGGGTGGAATGGCTGCGCCGTTTTTACTTCGGCGACGAGGCCACCTCCGCCGAGGGTTTGCGCGACCTGGTTGAGGACCTCGGCGATATCGATGCCCGCGCGGTCTCCACCATCGAGATCGGTGACCGGCTCGCCGTGCGCGTCGGCCGCTATGGCCCCTATGTCGAGGAGACCGCCCCCGAGGGCGTCGACCCGACCACCGGCGAGATGCTCGAGGATGCGCAGACCGCGCCGCGGCGAGCCTCGCTGCCCGACGACATCGCGCCGGCCGATCTGACCGTCGAGCGCGCCCGCGAGTTGCTGGAGATGTCGGCCGACGACGGCCGCAGCCTGGGTGTGGACCCGGACAGCGGGCACGAGATCATCGCCAAGGCGGGGCGCTTTGGGCCCTATGTCACCGAGGTGCTGCCCGAGCCCAGTGAGGGGGCCAAGAAGGCCGCGCTGGTCAAGCCGCGTACGGCCTCGCTCTTCAAGGACATGGACCTGGCCACGTTGGACCTGGAGACCGCGCTGCGGCTGCTGAGCCTGCCGCGGGTCGTCGGCGCGCACCCGGAGACCGGGGTGGAGATCACCGCGCAGAATGGCCGGTATGGGCCGTATCTGAAGATGGGCACCGATTCGCGCTCGTTGACCAGCGAGAGCGAGCTCTTCGACGTCACCCTCGAGCAGGCGCTGGCCATCTATGCCGAGCCCAAGCAGCGCGGGCGGGCCGCGGCCAAGCCGCCGCTCAAGGAACTCGGCGCGGATCCGGTCAGCGGCAAGCCGGTCGTGGTGAAGGACGGGCGCTTCGGGCCCTATGTCACCGACGGTGACACCAATGCCACGCTGCGTCGCGACGACGATCCGGAGTCGATCACGCCCGAGCGCGGGTTCGAGCTGCTGGCGGAGAAGCGGGCCAAGGGGCCGACTACCCGCAAAAAGTCCGCCGCGCGCAAGACCACGGCCAAGAAGTCGACGGCGAAGAAGGCCACCGCGACCAAGAGCACGGCGACAAAGACCACCGCCGCGAAGAAAACAGCGGCGGCGAAGACCACGGCGACGAAGACCGCGGCGGCGAAGACCGCCAAGCCGACTGCGGACTGAGTGGCGCGACCCCCTGTCGGTAGACCCGTCTAGGGTGCCAATCGTGACCACCGGGATCTTCCTCGCACTCGAGGGCGGCGACGGCGCGGGCAAGTCGACTCAGGCGCGGCTGCTCGCGGCGGCATACGAGCGCGTCGGGCGCCCGGTTGTGCGCACCCGGCAGCCGGGTGGCACGGCATTGGGCCAGGCGTTGCGCGATCTGGTGCTGCACGGGGATGCGATGGACCCCCGCGCCGAGGCGCTGATCTTCGCGGCCGACAAGGCCCAGCATGTGGCGCAGGTGGTGCGCCCGGCACTGGCGGCGGGTTCGGTGGTGCTCACCGATCGGTATACGGACTCCGCGGTCGCCTATCAGGGGGCCGGTCGCGATCTGGGTGCGGCGGAGGTGCAGGCCCTGCAGATGTGGGCGGTCGGCGACTTGGTCCCCGACCTGACGATCGTGATCGACGTCCCCAGCGAGGAGGGCCGGCGCCGGCGGGGCGAGGTGCACGACCGGCTCGAGTCGGAGGCGGACGGCTATCACGCCGCTGTTCGGGCGCACTTCCTGGCCATGGCGCAGGGGGCGCCGGAGCGCTATCTCGTCGTGGATGGCACGGGGTCGCCGGAGCAGATCCATACGCAGATCTGTGGTCGCTTGCGCGCCGAGGGTTTGCTCCCGCCGGAGAGCCCATGAGCGTCTGGCGTGATGTCGTCGGCCAAGAGCCGGCGTTGGCGATCTTGCGCCGGGCGGTTGCCGATCCGGCCGCGATGACCCATGCGTGGCTGTTCACCGGGCCGCCGGGATCGGGACGGTCGGTCGCGGCCCGCGCCTTCGCCGCCGCTTTGCTGTGTCCGCAGGGCGGGTGCGGCGAATGCCGCGAATGTCGCACCGCGCTCGACGGCTCGCATGCCGATGTGGACCTGGTGTCGACGGAGGGCCTGACCATCGGTGTGGAGCAGGCGCGCTCGCTGGTCCAGATCGCCGCTCGCCGGCCCTCGGTCGGCCGCTGGCGGATCCTGGTGATCGAGGACGCCGACCGGCTCACCGACAATTCCGGCAATGCCTTGCTCAAGGCCATCGAGGAGCCCGGCACTCGGACCATCTGGTTGCTCTGCGCACCCTCGGTCGAGGACGTACTCATTACCCTGCGCTCGCGCTCCCGGCAGGTTCGGCTGCGCACCCCGCCCGCCGAGGCCGTTGCCCAATTGCTTGTCGACCGGGATGGCGTGGACCCGGCGCTGGCCATCCACTGCGCCCGCGCTGCGCAGAGCCATATCGGGATCGCCCGGCGGCTGGCTCGCGACGAGGGCGCCCGCATCCGGCGCCGCCAGGTGGTCACGATGAGCGCCAAGATCACCGGGGTTGGCGACGCGATCGGGGCCGCCGCGGACCTGATGGCGATCGCCGAGGAGGAGCGCGATGCCGCGCTCGGTGAGCGCAATGCCGCCGAGCGCACCCGCCTGCTGGAAACCCTCGGCGCCGATCCGGGCGCGCGCACCCAGCCACCCCACATACGGGCTCAGTTCACTGCCCTGGAAAAGGATCAGAAAACCCGGGCTACGCGCTTCACCCGCGATGTCGTCGACCGGACGCTGATCGATCTGCTCTCGGTGTACCGGGATGCGCTGGTGTTGCGGATGGGTGGCAGCGTCACCCTCGTCAACACCGACAACCAGGCGGTGGTCGGTCAGCTGGCTCGCGCGTTCTCGGCCGCCGGGCTGCTCGGGGCGATGGATGCGATCGGCCAGGCGCGGGAGCGAATTGGCGCGAATGTGCCGCCGCTGCTCGCGCTGGAGGCGATGGCGATCTCCCTGCAACTGCCGCGCTGAGCCGCTCGAGTCACATCGTTATCTGCCCGGGACACATCGTTATCGCACGGCGACCGGACGGTCAGCTTGCGCTTAGGGCCGCGGGCTAGGTTCTTGGTATGTCCGTTGCCCGCCGCGTCCGCCGGCGTCGGCGAGCCACGATGTTCGCTGCCGCCACGCTCGTCTTGGCCGGTTGCACGGTCCCCAATCCCTTCGACGACGATGAGAGTGCCGCGCCCAGTGCGACGCTGTCGGCGAGCGAACAGGTGCCCGCGGGGTCGGAGGCGTTGGCGCGCTTCTATACGCAGAAGCTGTCGTGGAACGAGTGCGGCGGGCCGAAGTGCGCCAAGCTCACCGTTCCCGTCGACTACGCCCAGCCGGACGGGGAGACCATCCAGCTCAGCGTGCTCAAGGTGGAGAAGCGCGGCGGTGGCACCCGGCTCGGTTCGTTGCTGGTCAACCCCGGCGGCCCGGGCGGCAGCGGAGTCGAATACGCCAAGTTCGCGGACTTCGTCGTCGGCACGCCAGTACGCCGCTCGTATGACCTGGTTGGTTTCGACCCGCGCGGGGTGCAGTCGTCCGCGCCCATCGAATGCGTGCAGCCGGCGCAACTCGACGAGATGCTCGGTCAGGACCCGACCCCCGACGACGCGCAGGAACGCAGCCACGCGGAGAAGGTCGCCATTGATTTCGGCACGGCGTGCAAGGAGAATGCCGGGTCCCTGCTGGGGCATGTCTCCACCGTCGAGGCCGCCAAGGACATGGATGTCCTGCGTGCGGTGCTCGGCGACACGAAGATCAACTACCTCGGCAAGTCCTATGGGACCTTCCTCGGGGCTACCTATGCCGGGCTCTTCCCTGACCGGGTCGGCCGGATGGTGTTGGACGGTGCGCTCGCGCCCGACCTGAGCGCCGAGGAGGTGGCGCTGGGGCAGGCGCGCGGCTTCGAGACCGCGACCCGGGCGTGGGCCGCCGATTGCGTCGCCGGCGGTGACTGCCCGCTCGGCGACAACACCGATGCGGTGATGAGCGGCATGGTCGATTTCTTCAAGCAGCTCGACGCCAACCCGGTGCCGATCAAGGGCGACCCGCGCATCACCGAGCTCACGGAGGGCTGGGCGGCATACGGGGTGGCGGCGGCGATGTACGACCAGGGTCAGTGGGACACCCTGACCGACGCGCTGCGCAAGGTGGTGCGCGATCACGACGGTACCGAGCTGATGGGGCTGGCGAATACCTATGCCGAGCGCACCGGCACCGGCAGCTACACCGGGAACATGATGCAGGTCATCAACGCGGTGAACTGCCTGGATGTCGCGGACAGCTCGGATCTGTCGGTCTATATGCAGCGGGCGCAGATGTTCTCGGCGCAGGCGCCGATCTTTGGGCGCTTCCTGGCGTGGGCAGGGCTGACCTGCGGATATTGGCCGATCCCGGCCACCGGTCACCCGGGCAAGATCACCGCCGCCGGCTCGGCGCCGATCGTCGTCGTCGGCACCACCCGCGACCCGGCCACCCCGTATGACTGGGCCGTCCGCCTCGCCGACCAACTGCAGGCGGCGGTGCTGGTGACCATGGACGGGGACGGGCACACGGCATACATGCGGGCCAACTCGTGCATCGATGTGGCGATCAACGACTACTACGCCAAGGGCAAGGTCCCCGCCGACGGCCTGCGCTGCTGATTGGGCGCCGCCCGGCCGGTTCCGTATACTGCTGGGGCGCCTCGGCGCAACGCCGCTTTAGCTCAGTCGGCCAGAGCGATTCACTCGTAATGAATAGGTCATCGGTTCGATTCCGATAAGCGGCTCCAGATCAAGCCCTCCACTTCGGTGGAGGGCCTTCCTGCTGGTGAAGGCCAGCGGGCGCGCCGTGTTCACTCGCTGTTCGGTCGGGTCAATGGGTGCACCCCCGGTACGGGGGGCGCACAAGCTCCTAAACGTTGTCAGCTGCTCTGGATAGCTTGGGCACCATGGTCTGGGGGCAGTCGAAGCGGACAGTGAAGAGAACGTGTCGTTGGCTGGCACAGCCAGGGGACAGGTTTTACGTAATCTGGTTTGTTCTTCTGCTTCTTGTTGCGCAGTGGGGTGGGCCGCGGATCAGCGTGGCGGTGATGGTGGCTCCCGCCATCCTTGGGCTGATCGCAATGGGCATCGTGGGCTGGAGGCTGCCGCCGCCTCGTCCGCTTAGCGAGACGAGCGCCTTCGCCAGACGGATTGGCATGTTCGCCAGAGGGACCTGGCAAGGCGCTCTCTTCGCCTTCGCGGCGGTCCTGGGCGCCTGGGTGGCTATGCACCTTGGGCGCGTGGAAGCGGGCGATGAACTGATGCGACTCAGTTGGCAGTCGGTATTCCCGGTCGTTCTGGTCGCGACCCTCCTGGTGGGCTTCACGACCATGATGGGTCTGGCTGTTGACCTTTGGAGGAGCGGCTCCGCACGTCGCTCACAGACCATCTGGTCGTTGACCGCACCGTTGGCTCGCTATCCCATCGCCGGTCGGCTGCGCAACTGGATCAATAGTTGCTTGGACTGGTTGACGACTCCCTTGAACTCTTTCTTGGCCGCGTACATGTCCCCGGCGGTGGTCGTTGCGATCTGGACCTATCGACCGTCGATCGGACTTGTTGCTTGGGGATGACTGATTCGTTGATCCATAGGCCGTGATCGACGGGCTGCCGTGATCGCCGGTCTCGTGTCGAACGGCGACTCCGTCCGACGGCGGGCGATCGGGCAGACCCTGGTAGGGAATAGGAGGTCATCGGTTCGATTCCGGTAAGCGGCTCACTCTCTACGCAGACCCAAGCCCCCGGGCCATCGCCTCGGGGCTTCTGCGTGTCCCTGGTCTGAACTGTCGAGCTGTTATCCACAGAACGGCTTAGATCACGGGCCGGGGGATCGATCGCCGGTGCAAACTCGTCGTGCTGGGTCCGATGTGGGGCCGGACGGGTCCCGATGCCGGACGGGGACGGCCGGTACACGTTTACTGCCTATAGCTGGACTTGAGCTGCGTAACAAGTTATCTTGGAGGCGGGTTGAACGATCTCATCATGGCTCATTCCGCCTTGAAGCACGGTTTGAGCGAGGAGCAGATCCGCCACGCCTACCGAAACCCGATCCGGGCTTGGGATCTGGGGGACGGGTTCGCGATGCTCGTGGGCGCCACTCCGGCGGCCGTGCTCATCGAAGTTGGTTTCGTTCAGGGCGACACCGCGATCGTCATTGTGCATGCGATGCGAGCCCGAGAGAGATTCCTGAGGTGAGGCTCATGCCACGGTCTGTCGACGACCTCCTCAAGCACGCCGACGAGTTGGCGGCTCGCTTCGAGGGGTACGAACCCGACCCCGCCGACGAGCTGGATGCCGCGGCGGTGGGGCGCCTGCGGCAAGCCGTCGTCCAGCGCTCCGAAGCCGAACGCGAGGTCATCGCCGCCGTTCGGGGCGCGAGAGAGGCCGGTCTGTCCTGGGCCGCGATTGGTGGTGTGGTCGGGACCACCGGGGAGGCCGCCCGCCAGCGCTATACCAGGCCGCCATCCGCCTCCTGAGAACCCGAGGCGCCGGGTGCTCGCATACCCGGCGCCCCGGTCTGCACTCTCGAGTTGTCGCCCTAAGAGCGGGCCGGCAGCAGCAGCGCGCTGTCACCGAACTCATGCCAGAGATAGCGCTCCGCGACGGCAGCGTCATACGCCTGCGGGGTGAGTTCACCGCCGGCGACGGCTTCCACGAGCAGCAGGTGGGAGGCCTGCGGATCGTGCCAGCCGGTGATCAGCCCGTCCACGATCGCGGGCGGCTGGCCGGGGGTGACAATCCGTTCGGTCCAGCCCGAGCGCGCCACGACCACCCCGCCCTCCACGGCGGACTCCACCGCCCGGGTCGCCGTGGTGCCGACTGCGACGATGCGCCCGCCGCCAGCCCGGACGGCGTTGAGTTGCCGCGCCGCCGCATCGCTCACCCGGAAGCGTTCGGCCTGCGGGCCCTCGCCGGCCTCCTGAGAAGACACCCCGGTATGCAGGGTTACCGGCACCACGGCCACCCCGCGAGACACCAGCCGGGTGACGATGTCGTGGGTGAATGGCCGTGCCGCAGAGGGCATCTCGGCGCTTCCGGGTTCGGCCGCGAAGACCGTCTGATAGGCCTCCAGGTCGTATGACCGGTCGAGATAGCCATACGAGATCGGTCGCCCGAGGCGCTGGGCCACCTCGGTGATCGGGCCGGTCACCTGGGCGCGCCAGAGCCGGTTGCCCTGGCCGGTGGGGGATGAGGTGAACGGGTAGGGCTCGACGAGCCGAAGTCGGACCTCGTCGAATCCGGCCCGGCCCGCCGGCACGCGAACCGCCTCGCCGACCTCGGAGTCCAGGATCGCCCGGGCAGCGTCCGGGGCGGTACGCAGTTCGATCACCCAGGTGCCATCGTCCAGTGGCGCCGCCAGGTGGACCACCACCGCCATACCGCCCCGCATTCGGATGCCGTCGAGTTGGCCAGCGACGGTCGCCGAGTTGTTCACCACCACCGCATCACCGGGCTCCAGGTGCTCGGGCAGATCGCGGAACCGCGCATGGGTGATGCCCTCGGGCCTAGCCACCAGCAAACGCACATCCTCGCGCGCCAACCCCCGGAACTCCGCGGGCTGCGGCGCGAATTGTGCTGCGGCGGCATCGAATCGGGTTGTCGGCTGCTCCAGCACCAGGCTCATCGCGTCTCCTCCTCACTCGTCGCGCCCACGATTTCGGGGGCGCGATAGCGCCCGGACGCGGGCCGCTGCGCGATTAGCGCAAGGAAACCGGGGACGGCGCTCTCCGGCTCTGGCCGGTCGCCGATGTCCTCACCGGGGAAGGCCGCCTGGTGCATCTCGGTGCGCAGGTCGCCGGGGTCGACGGCATACGCGCGGATGGCGGGGTTCTCCTCACCCAGGGTCAGGGTGAGGTGGTCGAGAGCGGCCTTGGACGCGCCATACGGGCCCCAGGTGGGGTAGTGCTCCACTCCGGCATCGGACGACACCGAGATGAGGACGCCACCCGAGCGCTCCAACTGGGGCAGCAGGCTGGCGGACAGGACCAGCGGGGCGATGGCGTTGGTGGTCAGCACCTCGGCGAGTTGCGCCTCGGTGGTCTCGGCGAGCGGGGCCAGGGATGGGTAGGCGTCCTGTGGCCCGAGGGCGCTGGCGTTGTTGATGAGTAGGTCCAGACGGCCGAGATCGGCCAGCGTGTCCTGAATCGCCATGCGGTGCACCGGATCCGTGACATCACCCGGTATGGCGTGTAGTCGTCCCCGCTGCTCCTGCGGCAGCGCCGCGGCGAGTTCGTCTAGGCGGGAGGTGCGCCGGGCGTCCGTTACGACTGTCCAGCCGTCGGCGAGCAGGGCGTGGACCAGGACGCGGCCGAGGCCGGCGGAGCCGCCGGTGATCAGGGCGACGCGGTCGGCAATGGCGGTTGTTGGATCGTTCATGCGGCCAGCATTCAAGTTCAAGTAAACTTGAGGTCAAGCCCCGCAGTGGAGTTCTTGGGATTGGGACTGAGCGAGGGTGAATGGAGCGATAGGGGCTGGAGCGATAGGAGGGGAGAGGTGGAGGTGAGCCGGTGGTCGTGAAGAGGTGGAGGTGAGCCGGTGGTCGTGAAGAGGGCTAGTGACCTCTTGCCGATCTCGGAGGTCGCCGAGCGCAGCGGATTCGCCGCAAGCGCCCTGCGTTTCTATGAGGCGGAGGGGCTGATTGCTGCGACGCGGACCCCGGGCGGGCGGCGGCAGTACCAACGCGCCGTCTTGCGGCGGCTCGCGTTCATCCGGGCCGCGGCCAATGTCGGTCTGAGCCTGGAGGAGATCCGCGCCGAACTCGACCGCCTCCCGGGCGGCCGCAATCCCACCAAGGCCGATTGGCAGCGCATTTCCCGGCACTGGGGTAGCCGCCTGGATGAGCAGATGGCGGCCTTGCGCAAGCTGCGCGACGGGCTGGACTCCTGCATCGGCTGCGGCTGCCTGTCGCTGCAGCGCTGCGGCATCGCCAATCCCGACGACATCGCCGCGGTCAGCGATGAGGCGCCCGGAGCGGCATACCTGCCCCGGTTGCTGCGGCGCAATCCGCCGCCGCGCACCGGCGCCTGACCGCCCCACAGACCACAGCCGCCCCGGTCGGACTCACTCCTGCCAGTCGATAGGCCCGCGGTGCAACTTGTGCTGGGCGGCCTGGGCCACCGGGCGGATGGTGAGGGAGTCGATATTGACGTGTTGGGGCAGGCATACGGCGAACTCCACGCAGGCGGCGACGTCGTCGGCGACCAGGGGCCGGTCCACGCCCTGATAGACCGCGTCGGCCCGGTCCTGGTCGCCGCCGAAGCGGGTCAGCGAGAAGCCCTCGGTGTGTACCATGCCCGGACGGATGTCGATGACCCGGATGTGGGTGCCGGCCAGTTCCAGACGCAGGGTCTCGGAAAAAACGGAGGTGCCGTGCTTGGCCACTGCATACCCGGCGCCGCCCTCGTAGACGATCTGCGCGGCGGTCGATGACATGTCGACGATGGTGGCCCTCGGGGAGGTGCGCAGCAGGGGAAGCGCGGCCCGGGTGACATGCAGGCTGCCCATGACATTGCTCTCGAACATCGTGCGCCACTGCTCGGGGTCGGTATCCGCGATGGGCGCCATGCCCAGCGCACCGCCCGCATTGTTGACCAAGACGTCAAGCCGCTCGAGCCCGCCGATGACCTGTGCCACGGCGGCGGGATCGGTGACGTCCATGACGGCAATGCGCGCGGCGGGACCGAGTTTCGCGGCCGTCTGCTCCAGCGGTTCCGGCCGCCGGCCGGTCAGCAGGACGGTAAAGCCTCGGTCGACCAGGCGGTGGGCGATCGCGGCACCGATCCCGGTCCCTCCGCCGGTGATGAGAGCGAGTGGGGCGTCGGCGGCGGGTTGCGGCATAGCCCCAGGGTAGTGATACGACGTCGTTGCCCCGTGGGAGCAGGAGGAATTGCGCAGGTTGTCCAGATACTGACGAAGCCCTGCGGCAACTCGCTAGAGAAGTGACTAGAATTGTGGACACCGCTGTCGTGTGGATCCCAGGTGGGAGCCAACCGCAAGGTTGTCCTGGGTGTCCCCCGGCGGTGAGGTGGGGGCCGTCGTTAGCGATGGCCCCCACACCTGCGCTTTTCCCGTCGGTTCGGCCACTCGGCGGATTCGTTATCGGCTCGTTATCACCTCCGCCCGCCTCGCCCAGGAGTGCCCGTGACGTGCGGAAAAACACCGGTGCTATTCGGACGCTCCCGGGCATCGGTGCACGTCAGCGGCCTAGACGACGGTGACGGAAGTGACTCGTGGGACTACTCCTCGCTACCCTGAATGGCCCCCGCGCTTCCCCCGGCGCCCGTCCCCCAGGAGTCCTCGCCAATGCCCGCACCGCGTGCGTTCGAGCCCGTATGACGCCCACTCACGCCCTCGGCGGCGTCGCCGCCGCCAGTGTGCTGCTGCTCGGCTCCGCGCTGGGAGCCCACGCGGACGAGCGCTACCCGAGCCAGGCTGACGTCGACCGCTCCCGGGCCGCCGTCGCGGGGACCGGGCTACAGATCGCCGCGCTCGACGCGCGCTATGCCCAGGCCGCGGCTGAGGTGGCGAGCACTCAGGAGCGCGCCGCCCGGCTGGGCGAAGCGGCCAATGGTGCGGCATACGAACTCAAACAGGCGACCAAGGCCGCCGCCGAGGCGCGGCGCAAGGCGCAGGCGGCGCAGGCCGAGGCCAAGGACGCCCGCGCAGATCTACGCGACTACGCGGTGGCCGTGTACGAGCAAGGCGGCGCGTTCGACTCGCTCGGCCCCCTACTGGAGGCCGGCCACCCCCAAGACTTCGTTGACCGGGCCGCCTCCCTGGAGATCGTCGGCGCCAACCAGGAGGCCGGTCTGCGCTCGGCCCTCGTGGTCAGCGCCACCGCGGATGCCCTCGAGCGCGAGGCCGCCGCGGCCGAAGCCGCTCGCACCGAGGCCGCGCAGCAGGCGCAGCAGGCCGAGCGGATAGCACGGGACGAGCTGGCACTGGCCGGATCCCAGGCCTCACGACTGAGCCGCGAACGGTCGGATCTCGCGCTCCGGCTCGCCGACCTGCGCTCCACCACCGCCGATCTGGAACGGCGCCGCCTCGATGCCAGCAATCCCACCCAGTCCGGCAATCCCACGGCGCCACCCACCGTCACGACCACCTCGCGCCCACCGGCACCGACCACGCCGCGTCCCCCGGCGCCCACCAGCACCCGGCCGCCGACGAGCAATCCGACCACGCCGACGTCGACCACCACGACTCCCACGAGCACCACCACGACGCCAACGACGACCAGCACCACGCCGCCGCCTGCGCCGCCCCCCACGT
>CAKZIH010000169.1 GCA_936931335.1 uncultured Nostocoides sp.
ACACGTGCGCCGTTCGCGAGAACGCGGACAACAAGCTCTACGGCAACCTCGGCACGCTGCGCCAGGCCAAGCTCGCCAAGCCCGATCTGCAGATCGCCGTCGGCGGCTGCCTGGCGCAGAAGGACCGCGGCACCATCGTCGAGCGCGCGCCTTGGGTGGACGTGGTCTTCGGCACCCACAACATCGGCTCGCTGCCGGCGCTGCTCGATCGCGCCCGCCACAACAAGCGCGCCGAGGTCGAGATCCTGGAGTCCCTGGAGGTCTTCCCCTCCACCCTGCCGACGCGGCGCGACTCGGCATATGCCGGTTGGGTGTCGATCTCGGTGGGCTGCAACAACACGTGCACCTTCTGCATCGTCCCGAGCCTGCGGGGCAAGGAGCAGGACCGCCGGCCGGGGGAGATCCTCGCCGAGATCGAGGCGCTGGTCGCTCAAGGCGTCGTCGAGGTCACCCTGCTGGGGCAGAACGTCAATACCTATGGGGTGGAGTTCGGCGATCGCGGCGCCTTCGCCAAGCTGCTGCGCGCCTGCGGCCAGATCGACGGCTTGGAGCGGGTGCGCTTCACCAGCCCGCATCCGGCCGCGTTCACCCCGGATGTGGTCGAGGCAATGGCGCAGACCCCGAATGTCATGCCGCAGTTGCATATGCCGCTGCAGGCCGGTTCAGACCGGGTGCTGCGCGCGATGCGTCGCAGTTACCGCAGCGACCGCTTCCTGGGCATCCTGGACATGGTGCGCGAGCAGATCCCGCACGCGGCGATCACCACCGACCTGATCGTCGGCTTCCCCGGGGAAACCGAGGAGGACTTCGCCGAGACGCTGCGGGTGGTCGCGGCCTCGCGCTTCTCCAGCGCGTTCACCTTCCAGTACTCGATCCGCCCCGGCACGCCCGCCGCGACGATGGCCGATCAGGTACCCAAGGCCGTGGTCCAGGAGCGATTCGATCGCCTCATCGCGCTGCAGGAGGAGATCTCCTGGAGCGAGAACCGGCGCCAAGAGGGTCAGAGCGTCGAGGTCCTGGTCGCCCCCGGGGAAGGCCGCAAGGACACCGAACGCGCGCGGATGTCGGGCCGAGCCCGAGACAACCGCCTCGTGCATTTCCCCGTGCCCGAAGGTGCCCCGGTGCCGCGCCCAGGTGACTTCGTCACCGTCGATGTCACCTATGGCGCCCCCCACCACCTGCTCGCCGACTCCGGCATCGAGGGCGGCCGGTATGCGGTGCGCCGCAGCCCCGGCGGCGACGCCTGGGCGGCCTTGCAACAGGTCGCCCCGGTCGGGTCTGCGGCCAAGCCCGCCGTCGCCTTGGGTATGCCGTCCCTCGGCGCCCCGCCGCCGGTGGCCGCACCGGCATGCGGGGCCTGACCCGCACCTGATCCCGCTAGCCGTCCACTAGATGCAGACGGCAGACGCAGATCGGGCCGCCCACCGGCTTCGATGGGCGGCCCGATTATGGTGCGGGACTAGCGCATTCGGAGTGCTCGATCACTCGAGACGCTCGATTACTCGAACCGCTCGTCGCCCGCCTCACGCGGGTTGTCGAATGCGGTGTCCAGCGCATTGCCGCCATCGGCGGCATCGCGCGCCCGGTCGCCGAGGGCGTCGCCCACATCGGTGAGGCGCTCGTCCGATTCACCGAAGGCGTTGTCGGCGTTGTCCCGCAGTCCGTCGATACCGTCCTCCGGCGCGACTTCGGTCGGGTTGTCGTTGGCGTCGCTCAGGGCGCCGCCAAGGTCATCGCCCATGGGGTCACCCATGGCGCTCTCGTCGTCCCTCATACCGTCCATCAGGCCCATGCGGTCCTCCTCGAGAAGGGCGGCGCCGTCGCCACCGTAGGACCGTTCTAGCACCTGGCCAGACCCACCGGGGTGCGGATGGTTAGCCGATCTCTTCGGCCGCCGACGCGGGTGGGGAAGCACCCGGCATACGGGAGAATGCTCCCCATGCCCGTGCGCCCCATCGTCATCACCGGTGAACCCGTCCTGCATCGCCGAGCCGAGGTCGTGACCGACTTTGGTGACCAATTGCAGACGCTCATCGATGACATGTTGGCGACGCAAACCGCGGCGCACGGGGTCGGCCTGGCCGCACCGCAGGTCGGGGTGGGACTGCGCGTGTTCACCTGGGAAATGGCCAATGACGACGGGGTCCCGCAGACCGGCGTGATCGTCAACCCCTTCGTCAAGGCCAGCAAGCCAGCGGCCGGGCCCGCCGACCTCGACGACGAGTCCGAGGGATGCCTGTCGGTCCCCGGGCTGCACTATCCGCTGCGCCGCGGCGAGCGGGCCGAGGTCAGCGGATTCGACCGCCACGGCGCGGAACTCGCCTTCACCGCCACCGGCTGGTTCGCGCGGTGCATGCAGCACGAGTACGACCACCTCAACGGCTTCCTCTATGTCGATCGCCTCGAAGAGAAGTGGAAGAAGAAGTCCCGCAAGGTGATTCGCGCGAACGGGTGGGGGACCAGCGGGCAGTCGTGGATGCCCGGGGTCGACGAGGACCCCTTTGGTCACTGAGTCGCCAAGAGCTGATCCGTCGAATGCTGGCTCGCCGATTGTGGCCGTCGTCGGGGCCACCGCGACCGGCAAGTCAGCGCTCGCGCTCGAGTTGGCGCAGGCCTTGGGCGGGGAGATCGTCAACGCCGACGCCATGCAGCTCTACCGCGGCATGGATATCGGCACCGCCAAACTCACCCCCGCCGAACGCGCCGACATCCCCCACCACCAGCTCGACGTGCTCGATGTCACGCAGGAGGCGAGCGTCGCGGCATACCAGAGCGCGGCGCGGGCCGATATCGCCGCGATCCGCGCCCGGGGCCGGGTGCCGATCGTCGTCGGGGGCAGCGGCCTGTATGTCCGGGCGGCGCTGGACACTCTGGAGATCCCGCCGACCGACCCGCGGGTGCGCGCGGCCTGGGAGGACTTCGCGCGCGAGCGGGGGGCGCAGGCGGCATACCGGCGACTGAGCGAACTCGACCCGGTCGCCGCGGCGGGCATCCTGCCCGGCAATGTCCGTCGCGTCGTGCGGGCCCTGGAGGTGATCGAGCTGACCGGTCGCCCGTTCTCCGCCACCCTGCCCGAACGCCGGTATGTCGCACCCACCCTCACCTTCGGCCTGCGGCTGGACCGGACGATCTTGGACGAGCGAATCGCGTTGCGCACCAAGGCGATGTGGGACGCCGGGTTGCTCAGCGAGGTCGCCGAACTGCTTGGCCAGGGGCTGCGGGAGGGGCGGACCGCGCGGACCGCCATCGGCTACCAGCAGGCCATCGCCCAGCACGACGGCGAGCTGACCCAGGATCAGGCCATCGAGGCCACCACCACGGCGACCCGGCGCTACGTGCGCCGCCAGGAGAGTTGGCTGCGCCCGGATCCGCGCATCGTCTGGCTCGACGCCGCCGATCCAGATCGCGCGGCGCGGGCGTTGGACCAGGTATCGGCGTTCTGGCCCGGTGGCCGACAATAGGCGCCATGAGCACCACCCTGCGGTTCACCAAGGGCCACGGCACGCGCAACGACTTCGTCCTGATCGAGGACCGGGAGGGCCGTAAGCCGCTGTCCGCCACCCTCGCCGCGACGCTCGCCGATCGCCGCTCGGGGATCGGCGGGGACGGGGTCATCCGCGTCGTCCCGACTCGGTATGCCGCCGATGCGCACATCCGTGCGCTCGCCGAGCAGGCGGAGTGGTTCATGGACTATCGCAATGCCGACGGCAGTCTGGCCGAGATGTGCGGCAATGGGAGCCGGGTGTTCGCGGCCTACCTGCGGCGGGAGGGTTTGGTCGACGACCGGCCGTTCGCGGTGGCCACTCGCTCGGGGCTGAAGTCGATCCGGTTCGCCGGAGATGACGTCGTGGTCGGGATGGGGCAGTGGAGCCCGGTCGACGAGGCCGAGGCCGCGGACGGCAGCGATGCACTCGTGCACGTGCCGCAGCACCAGCCGTTCTCGGCGCTGCGGCTGGACCTGGGTAATCCGCATACGGTCGCGGCGGTGCCCCCGGAGGTGGACCTCGATGAGTTGGACCTGAGCGCCGCACCCGCGGTGAACCCGCACCCGGCGGCCGGCACCAATGTCGAGTTCGTGCAGCCACTGGGCCCGAACCACCTGCGGATGCGCGTCTTCGAGCGCGGCAGCGGGGAGACCGAATCCTGCGGCACCGGGGTATGCGCGGCCGCGGTGGCCACCCATCTGTGGGCGGGCGGCCTGGATGATGACCAGCCCTGGCAGGTCGACGTGCGCGGGGGCCGGCTGAGCGTGCGTCTCCTGCCGGGCCGGCAGGTCGAGCTGGGCGGGCCGGCGGTACTGGTCGCGGACGGCACCATCACCCTGCCCTAGTCCTGCTGTCTCAGGTGACGCTGTCCGAGTTGTGCCTGGTCAGCGGGTTGTCGGTGGCGCATGCCAGGATCGAGCCATGACCGATACACAGATCGTTCTAGTTCCCGGATTCTGGCTCGGCGCGTGGGCGTGGGATGAGGTGGTGCCGCTGCTGCGCGAGCGTGGGTATGCCGTCGAGGCGCTCACCCTCCCCGGACTGGAGCCCAGCAACGCCGAACGCGCCGAGGTGACCCTCGGTGCCCAGGCCGACGCCATCGTCGCCGCCGCTGACCAGGAGGCGGACCGCCGCATCCTGGTCGTGCACAGTGGCGCGGCGATCCCCGGCACCCTGGTCCTGGATGGCCACCCCGAGCTCTTCGACCGCGTTGTCTATGTCGACACCGCCCCGGCCGCCGATGGCTTCGCCATGAACACGGACCTGGAGGCCGACAGCCTGCTGCTCGAGGACGCCTGGGATGAGGAGTTCGCGGGCGGGAGCATGCGCGACCTGTCTGACGAGCAGCTGGCGACATTCAAGGAGCGTGCGGTCCCGCAGCCCGGACGCACCGTCAAGGAACCGGTCTCCCTCGTCAATGACCGGCGTCTCGGCGTCCCGGGGACGATCATCTGCACGGCCTACTCCGCCAAGGAATATCGCGACTACGCCGAGCAGGGCATGGACTTCCTCGCGGGCCTCAAGGAGTTCACCGCCCTGGAGTATGTCGACCTGCCCACCGGCCACTGGCCGATGTGGTCCAAGCCGCAGGAATTGGCCGAGGCGATCGCTAACGCGGCGGGCTGACCCACCCTTCGTCCGGCCGCGCGGGAGTCTTGGCTGCGCGGCCGGGCGGGAGCGGCCGGTGGACCGGTGGGCGTCCGGTCCGGTGGCGAGCTGTCAGTCGGCCGGGCGGGTCAGTTGCAGCACCCGGAAGCCCTTGTCACTGGCATACCGGGACACCGACAGGTCGGGGAACTGCCCCGCGAGCCAGCTCTGCAGTGAATCGGCGCCCAGTTGTTTGGCGACCACGAGGTAGGCCTCGCCGCCGGGGGCGAGCCGCGGCAGCCAGGTCTGCAGCAGTTCGTGCAATGCGGCCTTGCCGATCCGGATCGGCGGGTTGGACCAGATCAGGTCGTATGTCGTTTCCGCCGCCACCTCGGAGGGCTCGGCAACCCGGATGCCTTGCGTCCCAAGTTGTTCGGCGTTGCGCCGCATGAGATCCAGCGCCCGGGTGTTGACGTCGACCGCCCAGATCGTGGCCTGCGGGGAGTGCAGGGCGAGGGTGAGCGCGATCGGCCCCCAGCCGCAGCCGAGATCGAGGAAAGTGCCCTGTGCCGGCGGCGGCGGGACCTGCGCCAGCAACACCGCGGTGCCTCGGTCCACCCCGTCCGGGCTGAAGATGCCCGAAGCCACCTGCACCGTGTAGTCGCGACCGGCGAGCAGAAGCTGGCGCTCCCGGCGCTGCTCCGCGGAGGCCGGGGTGGCATTGAAGTAATGATCGGTCTCGGGTGGTCCGCTGGGCGAGACTTCGGCCACGGCGCACCTCCTTCGACATCGACGCTGCGGCGGCCGCCACCTTAATCGGTCTCGGGTGGCGGGCGTCGCGGCGCACGCGGTGCCGATTGGTGTCAGGCCGCAGCTGGCTCGCGGCGGCCGCGGTTGCCGACGGCCCAGAGCAGGATGCCCAGCAGGAGCCAGCAGCCGAGCACCAGGAACGCCGATCCACTGCCGGCGCCGTCGAAGTACGCCGCGGAGCGCATCGCGGTACCGGCCGCACCGACCGGCAAGAACTGACCGATCGCGCCCCACGGAGCCGGCAGCCACTGCGGCCCGGTGGCCAGCCCGGCGAGCGGGTTGGACAGGAAGAGCAACAGGACGGCGCCGATGCCGATCCCCGCCATACCGAGCACGGCGTGCAGGCCTGCAGGAGCAACGAGATTGCGGCGATACCGAGCGACAGGGCGCTGGCCGTGAGCCAGAATTTGCCCTCGACCACGTGGAAACCGAACTGCAGCATTGCGCTCACCGCTACACCGGAGATCAGCGGATCGCGAGGCCACCGAGGAGGCGCAGGTGCGGGTGGCGCTTCAGCAGGTTGATCAGCAGGATCGCGCCTAATCCGGTTGCCGCTCGCCATACGGGCGTGAGAGCGTGGAGTCAAGATGACGCAATCCGAATACAACTTATCCCACGCCACTGACTCCCGCGCGGACATTCTGCTGGGGCCGGCGGACGCACTCTCCCGGCAGACCTATGACGACGATTTGCGCGATGGCGAGCAGTTCGATCGCGAGGAGCGCGCCGCGCTGCAGCGGGTGGAGGGCCTCTCCACCGAACTCCAGGACATCACCGAGGTCGAGTACCGCCAGCTGCGGCTGGAGCGGGTCGTCCTTGCGTCCGTCTGGAGTGAGGGCACCCAGGAGGACGCGGAGAACTCCCTGCGCGAACTCTCCGCGCTCGCAGAGACCGCTGGCTCCACCGTGCTGGCTGGGGTCATGCAGCGCCGCCAGCGCCCGGACCCGGGCACTTGGCTGGGCTCCGGCAAGGCCGCCGAGTTGCGCGATCTGGTGATCGCCGAGGGCGCCGACACCGTGGTCTGCGATTCCGAACTCGCGCCCTCCCAGCGCCGGGCGCTGGAGGACATCGTCAAGGTCAAGGTCATCGACCGGACCGCGCTGATCCTCGACATCTTCGCCCAGCACGCCAAATCCCGTGAGGGCAAGGCCCAGGTCGAACTCGCCCAATTGCAATACCTGCTGCCTCGCCTGCGTGGTTGGGGTGAGTCGATGTCCCGGCAGGCCGGTGGCCAGGTCGGCGGCGCCGGCCAAGGTATGGGGTCGCGTGGCCCCGGTGAGACCAAGATCGAGCTCGACCGGCGCCGGATCAATACCCGCATCGCCAAGCTGCGCCGCGAGATCCGGGAGATGAAGACCCACCGGGACACCAAGCGCTCCTCGCGCAAACACAATGGCACC
>CAKZIH010000170.1 GCA_936931335.1 uncultured Nostocoides sp.
GTTTCCGCCCCGGAGAACAAGATCCGGGAGAGTTCCACCCGCCGGCGCTGTCCACCCGAGAGCGTGCCAATCTGCTGGTCCAGTTGGGCCTCGGACAGCCCGAGGGCCGCCGCAATGGTCGCGGCCTCGGACTCCGCGGCATACCCGCCGGCGGCGGTGAACTCCGCATCAAGGCGGCTGTAGCGCCGCATGGCCTTGTCCCGGGCGTCATCGGTGGCCGCCGCCATCGCATGTTCGGCGGCGCGCAGGTCGCGCACAATGGCATCCAATCCGCGGGCCGAGAGGATCCGGTCGCGGCCGGTCACCGTGAGGTCCCCGGTGCGCGGATCCTGCGGCAGGTAGCCGACGCTGCCGGAGGTGGTGACCGTCCCGGCCGCCGGCTGACTCTCACCGGCGAGCACCTTGGTGAGGGTCGTCTTGCCCGCGCCATTGCGGCCCACCAGGCCCACCCGGTCGCCGGCGTTGATGCGGAAGGTCGCCTCGTCCAGGAGCAGGCGGGAACCGACGCGCAGTTCCACGTCGGTGACGGCGATCACGGGCAGACTCTTTTCGACTCAAGCGGATGGGTGGACCGGGTCGGCGGGAGCGGCATACATGCTCGGGGCACGCACGCACATACGCCCCCGCAAGGAACATCTGCGAGGGCCCGGACAGTTAGTCTAAAGCGCTGTCATCACCGGGCCTCGCGCCCACGGGCTGGAAGGGTCCACCTGCATGAGCTTCAACGACAACGTCCAGCTGGACACCTCCTCCATCGGTAGTGGCGGAGGCGGCGGCGGTGGTGGTCGTGGCGGACTGGTCGTCGGCGGCGGCATCGGCGGTCTGATCCTCGCCATCCTCGCCATGCTGTTCGGCGGCAATGGGGGCACCCTGCCCACCACCCAGGACCAGACCAGCTATGGCGACAACGTCCAGTCGGTCGACGACAGCGCTATCAAGCAGCAGTGCAAGACGGGTGCGGACGCCAACAAGTACGTGGAATGCCGGATCGTGGGCACGGTCAACTCGGCCGAGGCCTACTGGGCGCAGGAGCTGCCGCGCTACGGCAAGAAGTTCCGCGAGCCCAAGACGGTCATCTACTCCGGCGCCACGCAGAGCGCGTGCGGCACTGCGTCCAACCAGGTCGGGCCCTTCTACTGCCCGGTCGATGAGTCCATCTATATCGACGGCTCGTTCTTCGACATCCTCACCCAGCGCTTCGGCTCCGACGATGGCGCGCTGGCCCAGGAGTATGTCGTCGCCCACGAGTACGGCCACCACATTCAGAACGTCCTCGGCCTGCTCGGTCGCGCCCAGCAGGACCCTCAGGGTGCGCAGAGCGGCGCGGTGCGCGTGGAGTTGATGGCGGACTGCTTCGGTGGGATGTGGGCCCAGGCGGCCGCCACCACCCAGGACGCCAATGGCAACACCTACCTCAAGCCGCTCACCCAGGACGACGTGCGCTCCGCGCTCTCGGCCGCAGCCGCGGTTGGTGATGACAACATTCAGGAGCGGGCCCAGGGGCGGGTCACTCCGGAGAGCTGGACGCACGGCTCCGCCGACGCGCGCCAGAACTGGTTCATTGCCGGAATGAAGTCGGGCAACGACATCAACAAGTGCAACACCTTCAGCGTCGACGACCCGGAGACCCAGATCGCCAGCTGACTCTCAGCCCGAGGCTCACCGGCGCAGGTCGGCGCCCGCGGTGTCGGTGATCAGGATCCGCACGGCGCGGCTGCGCTTGATGGCGGTCTCCAAGACCGCTCGGTTCGGGTCGGGCAGGTCGTAAAGCCCCCGCGTCGGCAAATCGCGCAGCGACGTCAACCGGCGATCCTCCAGCACCGCGGCGACCAAGGCCCGGTCACCGCCCACGACGAGACCGGGACCCGGCCCGGCCATCCCGCCGACAGGGATCTCCCCTGTCTCGTCGCCGGCCCGGGCCAGCTCGACCAGGATCCGGGCGGCATGATCGGCGACCGCGCCGACGAGTTCGTCGGCCTGGTTGTCGCGCCGGCGGGCATAGCGCTGCTGCGACCAGCCCCCGGCCGCGGTGCGCGATTGCACATAGCGGGTGCCGACCTTGTGCAGCAACAACTTCCCGCCGCGCACCCGACCCACGGCATACCCGCCGCGGCGCACCAGGATCAGCCCGAGGGGGTCATGATCGAAATAATCGAACCGGGCGGCGCAGCCATCGGCCCCGGTGATCGCTTCCGGGCGTCCGGTAGCGGGCGCGCCGCCATGGCGTTCGGTGAAGCCGGCCAGCCAGGCGGGCAGCCGGTCCGCGGTGATCTCGATGAGCCGGGATGCCGGTTCGGTCATACCGTCAGATGTTGAAACCGAGGGCACGCAACTGCTCCCGACCGTCGTCGGTGATCTTGTCCGGGCCCCACGGCGGCATCCAGACCCAGTTGACCCGGTAGCTGGCCACCAGCCCCTCGAGCGCCTGAGCGGTCTGGTCCTCGATGACGTCGGTGAGCGGGCAGGCCGCCGAGGTGAGCGTCATATCGAGGATGGCGTGATTCTGCGGGTCCACGGTGATCCCGTAGACCAGGCCCAGATCGACGACATTAATGCCGAGCTCGGGGTCGACGACGTCGCGCATCGCCTCTTCGACATCGGCCGCATTCGCGGGCCGGGTACTGGTCTCAGTCATCGGTTCGTCTCTCCTTGGAGGTCGATTCCATTCTGCGCGAGCGCATCCGAGAGCGCCATCCACGACAGCAGTGCGCACTTCACCCGCGCCGGGTACTTCGAGACGCCGGCCAGGGCGACGCCGTCGCCGATGACCTCCTCGTCGCCGGGATCCGCACCCTTGGAGGTGAGCATCTCTTTCATGGCCCGGTATGTGGTTTGCGCGCTGGCGATGTCCTCACCGGTCAGCAACGCGGCGAGGATCGAGGCCGAGGCGACGCTGATCGAGCAGCCGAGGCTGTCGTAGGAGATATCGCGCAGGGTGTCCCCGTCCACAGCGACGCGCAGGGTTATCTCGTCGCCACAGGTCGGATTGACGTGGTGGGCCTCACCGGCATACGGCTCGCGCAGCCCCGCGCCGTGCGGACGCTTGGAGTGCTCGAGGATGAGTTCTTGATAGAGATCCATCAGATCTCCACCCCAAAGATCTCCGGCACCGTGTCCAGCGCGGTGAAGAAGGCCCCGATCTCCTCGGGAGTGTTGTAGAGGGCGACCGTGGCGCGGGTGGTCGCGGCCACGCCGTAGTGGCGGTGCAGCGGCCAGGCGCAGTGATGTCCCACCCGCACGGCAACACCGTGCGCGTCGAGGATCTGGCCCACGTCGTGCGCATGCACGCCGTCGACGACGAAGGCCACAGTGCCACCACGTTCGGTGGAATCCGGCCCGATCACGCGGGTCCACGGCCGGGCCTCGAAACCGTCCAGCAGCAGCGCGGTCAGCAACTGTTCATGGGCGTGGACCCGCTCCATACCGAGCCCGGTGAGGTAGTCACAGGCCGCGGCGAGCCCGATGGCCTGGGCGGCATTGGGGACGCCGGCCTCGAACTTCTGCGGGGCCGGCGCATAGGTCGAGCCCTCCATCCGCACGGTCTCGATCATCGAGCCACCGGTGAGGAAGGTCGGCATCTGGGCGAGCACCTCGGCGCGGCCCCAGAGCACGCCGATTCCCATGGGGCCCAACATCTTGTGGCCGGAGAAGGCGAGCAGGTCCACCCCGAGTTCGGCGACATCCACCGGCAGGTGCGGCACCGACTGGCAGGCATCGAGCACCGTCAGCGCGCCGACCTCCTTGGCGCGCGCCACCAGTCGGGCGACCGGGTTGACGGTCCCCAACACATTGGAGGCATGGGCGAAGGCCAGCACCTTGGTGCGCTCGGTGACCACCTCGTCGAGATTGGACAGGTCCAGCCGGCCCTTCGGGGTCACCCCCAGCCAAGTCAGCGTCGCGCCCGTACGGCGCGCGAGTTCCTGCCACGGCACGAGGTTGGCGTGGTGCTCCATCTCGGTGACCACGATGGTGTCGCCCGGGCCGATCTGGAAGCGGTCGCCGGTCCCCCCGCCGCCACCATCGGCCGCATTGGAGAAGGCGTATGCCGCGGCGTTGAGCCCCTCGGTCGCGTTCTTGGTGAACACGATCTCGTCGGGGCTGGCCCCGATGAAGGCCGCGATGGTGGCGCGGGCCGCCTCATACGCCTCGGTGCCTTCCTCGGAGAGGGCGTGGGCACCGCGGTGCGGGGCGGCGTTGTAATTCAGATACCACTCGCGCTCGGCGTCCAGCACCGCTAGCGGCTTCTGCGAGGTCGCTCCGGAGTCGAGATAGACCAGCGGCCGACCGTCGCGCACCGTGCGGCTCAGGATCGGGAAGTCAGCCCGGATCCGCGCCAGTTCGGCGGCGTCGAAGGCCAGCGCTGCGGGTGCGGTCGTGGTCACGAGGAGTGGACCTCCGCGGCCAGGAAGCGGTCGTAACCCTCCTCTTCGAGCCGGTCGGCCAGTTCCGGGCCGCCCTGCTCGGCGATCGCCCCGTCAACAAAGACGTGGACGAAGTCGGGCTTGATGTAGCGCAGGATGCGCGTGTAGTGCGTGATCAGCAGCAGCCCGGTGCCATTGGCCTCCTGGGCGCGGTTGACGCCCTCGGAGACAATCCGCAGCGCGTCCACGTCGAGGCCGGAGTCGGTCTCGTCGAGGACCGCGAAGCGCGGCTTGAGCAGTTCGAGCTGGAGGATCTCGTGGCGCTTCTTCTCACCACCGGAGAAGCCCTCGTTGACCCCGCGCTCGGCGAAGGCCGAGTCCATGCGCAAGTCGGCCATCGCGGACTTCACCTCCTTGACCCAGGTGCGCAGCTTGGGCGCCTCCCCCTCGACCGCGGTCTTCGCGGTCCGCAGGAAGTTGCTCACGGTGACCCCGGGGACCTCCACCGGGTACTGCATCGCCAGGAAGAGCCCGGCGCGGGCGCGCTCGTCGACGCTCATGGCGAGGACGTCCTCACCATCGAGGGTCACCGAACCGCTGGTAACGGTGTAGCGGGGGTGGCCGGCGATGCTGTAGGCCAACGTGGACTTGCCGGAGCCATTGGGCCCCATGATCGCGTGCGTCTCACCGGAGTTCACGGTGAGGGTGACGCCGCGGAGGATTTCCTTCTCCACGTCATCGGCAGAAATGCTGACGTGCAGGTCACGGATCTCGAGAGTGGACAACGGAATTCAGCCTTCGGTTGAAGTAGGAAGCAGGGTGGCCGGCACCGAGACGACGACATCATCGCCATCCACGGTGACGGGATAGGTGGCCACGGGTTCGGTGGCCGGCAGACCGGTGGGCACACCGGTGCGCACGTCGAAGCGCGAGCCGTGGAGCCAGCATTCGAGCTGGCAGCCCTCAAGCTCGCCTTCGGAGAGCGAGACATTGGCGTGGCTGCAGGTGTCGTCAATGGCATAGATCGCGCCCTCGGCGGTACGCACCAGCGCGATCAACTGACCGTAGATGTCCGCCTGGGCGGCGCCCACCTCGGGCAGTTCATCGACCCGGCAGACGACCACCGGGACCAGTTCGGCGGCACTCATCGACCCTGCAGCTCCTCATCGATGCGGGTCATCAAGTGCTCGGTCAGGTCCGGCAGGCCGATGCGACCAACGATGGTGGCAAAGAAGCCGCGGACCACCAAGCGACGAGCCTCGTCCTCGGGGATGCCGCGAGACTGCAGGTAGAACAGCTGCTGGTCGTCGAAGCGACCCGTCGCCGAGGCGTGGCCGGCGCCGGCAATCTCCCCGGTCTCGATCTCCAGATTAGGTATGGAGTCCGCCCGCGCCCCGTCCGTGAGCAGCAGGTTGCGGTTCAGCTCATAGGTCTCGGTGGCCTCGGCCGCGGCCCGGATGAGGACGTCACCCACCCATACGGTGTGCGCACTGTCGCCCTGCAGGGCGCCCTTGTACTCGACATACGACCGGCACTGCGGCGCCTCGTGGTCGACGAAGAGCCGGTGCTCCAAGTGCTGCCCGGCGTCGGCGAAATACACACCCAGGCCCTCGAAGGCGCCACCGGGGCCGCGGTAGGAGGCATTGGTGTTGACACGCACCAGCGCGCCACCCAGGGTGACCGCGATGTGCTTGACGCTGGCGTCCCGCCCGACGACCACATCGTGCTGACCCAGGTGAATCGCGTCGTCGGACCACTCCTGCAGGGTGACCACGGTGAGATCGGCGCCGTCGGCGGCCTCGACGGTCAGCATCTCGCTGTAGGTCGCCTGGCCCGAGTGGCCGATCACCACGGTGGCCTTGCTGTGCCGACCGGCACGGATCAGCAGGTGGCCGTGGACGACCCGCTGCTCATCGCCGGTCAGCGAGATCCGCACCGGCTCGCTCAACTGCGCGTCCACCGGAATGTCGATGACGCTCACCCCGCCGCTGTTGGCGGCGGCAACGGCGGCCGGCCGGTCACCCGGAGCCGGAACGCCCGCGGCACGCCAGTCGCTCACCGGCAGGGTGCTTGAACGCACGCCCTCGGGCAATTCCAACGTCCACTCGACATGCTGCTCGGCCGGCTGATCGCGCATCAGCTCGCGCAGCCGGTCCACCGGGGTGAAGCGCCATTCCTCTTCCCGGCCGGTGGGCATGGGGAAGTCGGCAACCTCGAACGAGGTGGTCCGCTCAGCGCGGGAGGCGTCCGGAACCACGGCGCCGTGGCTGTGCTCGGACGCCGGTCGGGTCTTCTCTGCCAGCAGGCTCACTCAGCCCACGGCTCCTTCCATCTGGAGTTCGATCAGGCGGTTGAGCTCAAGGGCGTATTCCATCGGCAGCTCACGCGCGATCGGCTCCACGAAGCCGCGCACGATCATGGCCATCGCCTCGTCCTCGGCCAGACCGCGGGACATGAGGTAGAAGAGCTGGTCTTCGGAGACCTTCGAGACGCTGGCCTCGTGACCCATCTGCACGTCGTCCTCGCGGATATCGACATACGGGTAGGTGTCCGAGCGGCTGATGGTGTCCACCAGCAGCGCATCGCAGACGACGCTGGACTTCGAGCCGTGCGAACCCTCGGTCACCTGCACCAGACCCCGGTATGAGGTCCGCCCGCCACCGCGCGCCACCGACTTGGAGACGATCGAGCTGGAGGTGTTCGGGGCGGCGTGCACCATCTTGGCGCCGGCGTCCTGGTGCTGGCCCTCACCCGCGAAGGCGATGGACAGGGTCTCGCCCTTGGCGTGCTCGCCGAGCAGGTAGACCGCCGGGTACTTCATCGTCACCTTGGAGCCGATGTTGCCGTCGACCCACTCCATGG
>CAKZIH010000171.1 GCA_936931335.1 uncultured Nostocoides sp.
TACTGGAGTTCAGACGTGTGCTCTTCCGATCTAGCCGCGGTTGACCACCTCGCGATAGAGACCGATCTGCGCCTCGCGCATGGTCAGGTCGAAACCGCGCTGGCGCAATTCGCCGATGGTGACCGGGCTGCCGTGCGCGAAGACGGCGCCCAAGAGCGCTTCTTCCACGGGCAGCACCGCATCACCGGACGGTCGGTCGAGGCGGATCAACTGCCAATCGTGCGGGGGAGTGGGCGCCGGGCTCGGCCGGCCGTCGCGTGCCGGGGGTGGGGGCGCGTCCGCGTCCGCCGGCACCGCGGCTAACCGCAGGTGCCCCCGGACCGCCAGATCGATGAGCATGGCGCTGACGTCGACCGCGTCGGCGCGCCCATCGATGACGGTGCCGAGCAGACCCGGGGAGAGGCCCTCGGGTGGGGTGAAGCGGACCGCGACCGGCCCCGACCACGCCGTGCCGGGCCGGTCGACCCGGCGCACGGTCACCTGCTGACCCAGCGCAGGTAGCTCACCGGGGGTGATCCCGACATAGATCTCGTCACGTCGGCGCCGGCGGAAGAACCAGATGCCGAGCGCGGCACACAGGATCGGCGCCATCGCGGCGAGTGCGGCCGCCAACGCCGTATTACTGTCCACCCGCCACCCTCTCTGCGCTGCTCGCGGGCAGCCTAATCGGCGAGTCCGCCCACGCACTCCCGGGCGATCTGGAGCTCCTCATTGGTGGGGATCACATAGGCGCGCACGCGGCTGTCCGGCCCGGTCAGCACGCTCTCCCCAACCGCATTCTCATTGGCATCCGGGTCGAGTTCGACGCCCAGCAGCCCGAGGCGACCCAGGACCAGCGCCCGCAGCCGGGGATTGTGCTCGCCGATACCGCCGGTGAAGGCAATGGCGTCGAGGCGGCCCATGACCGCGGCATAGGCACCCACATATTTCACCAACCGGTGGGCGACCACATCGATCGCGGCCAGCGCCTCGGCGTCACCCGCCTCGGCCCGCTCGGCGATGCGCCGGAAGTCGTTCTCCCCGGTCAGGCCCTTGAGGCCGCTGTCCTTGTTGAGGGCGGTGTCGAGTTGCGCGATATCCAGCCCCAGCTCGCGGGCGATATGGAAGGGCACCGCCGGGTCGATGTCACCGCTGCGGGTGCCCATCACCAGGCCCTCCAGCGGGGTCAGACCCATCGAGGTGTCGACGCTGCGGCCATCCAGCACCGCGCAGGCGCTGCACCCATTGCCCAGATGCAGCACCACGATCGCCAGATCGTCGCGGCCCACCAGGGTCCGCACCCGGTCGGAGACATAGTGATGCGAGGTGCCATGGAAGCCGTAGCGGCGCACCCCATGGTCCTCGCGCCAGGCGCGGGGCACCGCATACGTATAGGCGGCCGGGGGCAAGGTGGCATGGAATGCGGTGTCGAAGACCGCGAACTGGGGCACCTCACCGAACTGCTCGGTGGCGGCCACGATGCCGGCGATATTCGCGGGATTGTGCAAGGGCGCCAGCGGCACCAACTCGCGCAGGCCGGCGAGCACCTCCGCGTCGATGCGCACGGTCTGCTGGAAGGCGGTGCCACCGTGCACCACCCGGTGGCCGATGGCCAGGGGCGGCTGGGCATCCAGATCCGGGCCGTGCTCGGCGAAGGCCTCGCGCAGCGCGGCGAGCGCCGCGGTCGCATCGGGGAAGGCGCGGTTGCTCTCGTGATCCCGCCCCGAGCTGGTATGCCGGTGCCGGCCACCCTCGCCCTCGCCGATGCGTTCGATCACACCGGAGGCGGCGACTTCACCGGTATCCGGTTGCAGGAGAGCGTATTTCAGCGAGGAAGATCCGGCGTTGATGACCAGGACGCGTCCGCTGCTCATGACTTCTCCTGCCGGGCCTGGATGGCGGTGATGGCGATGGTGTTGACGATGTCGCGGACCAATGCGCCGCGCGACAGGTCGTTGATCGGCCGGCGCAGACCCTGCAGCACCGGACCGACCGCGACCGCGCGGGCCGAGCGCTGAACCGCCTTATAGGTGTTGTTGCCGGTGTTCAGGTCGGGGAAGACGAAGACCGTCGCCTGGCCCGCGACCGAGCTGCCGGCGAGCTTGGTGGCGGCCACATCGGGGTCGATCGCGGCGTCATACTGGATCGGGCCCTCGACGGCGATGCCGGGCTCGCGCTGGCGCACCAACTCGGTGGCCGTGCGCACCTTGTCCACCTCCGCCCCGGAGCCGGAGCTGCCGGTGGAATAGGAGAGCATCGCGACCCGTGGCTCGATTCCGAACTGCCGCGCGGTGCCGGCCGAGGAGATCGCGATATCGGCGAGTTGCTCCGCGGTCGGCTCGGGGTTGACCGCGCAGTCGCCATAGACGAGCACTCGGTCCTGCAGACACATGAAGAAGACGCTGGAGACCACCGAGACGCCGGGCACCGTCTTGACCACTTCCAGGGCCGGCCGAATGGTGTGCGCGGTGGTGTGCTTCGCGCCCGACACCATGCCGTCGGCCTCGCCCAGCAGGACCATCATCGTGCCGAAGTAGGCGCCGTCCAGGAGCCGGTCGCGGGCGACGTCCAGGGTGACGCCCTTGTGCGCGCGCAACTCGGCGTACTTGGCGGCATACCGCTCGTGGTGGGGTTCGGAATCCGTCGCCAGCAACTGGGCGGCGCTCAGGTCGAGGCCGAGCGCCTGCGCGCGCTCGCCGATCTTCGCCGGCTCGCCGAGGATCGTCAGCCGGGCGGCACCGCGCTCAAGTATGGCGGCGGCGGCCTCCAGGATTCGGTCGTCATCGCCTTCCGGCAGCACGATGTGGGCGTCGGTGCTGCGGGCCTCGGTGAGCAGTTGCTGCTCGAACATCAGTGGGGTGACCGCGCCCCCGGAGGTGGCGCCGAGGCGGTGCAGCAGCTCTTCGACGTCTACATGATCGGCAAAAAGTCGCTCCGCGGCAGCGACTTTGCGCACGGATTCGGGGGAGAGCGTCCCGACGACGGCGGACAGCCGGCCGGCGGTCGCCATGGTGCCGCCCTCGCAGGCGATCACCGGCAGGCTCGACTCCAGCCCGGCGACCAGCTTGAAAACCTGCGAGCTGGGCGTGAAGCCGCCGTTGAGGAAGACCGCAGACGGCGAAGGGAAGGTGGAGGCGTCATCGGCCAGGAGAACTCCGAGCAGCACGTCCTCCCGGTCCCCAGGCACGACGACCGCCCCGGCCGGCAGCAACCGGTCCAGGACATGGGGCATGGTCATCGCGGCGACCACCAGGCCGACGGACTCGGTGTCCAGGCGGGACTCATCACCGGCCACCAGTTCGCCCTGGACGGCGTCCATGAGCTGGCGCACCGTGGGGGCATCCAGCAGCGGGACGTCGGGCACGACATACGTCGGCAGGTCACCGAGAGTGGCGGCGCACGCGGCCTGGATGGCGGCGCGGTCGTCGGTGGCGCGGTTGACGATCACGGCGAGCACCTGGGCGTGGTGGGCCCGGGCGTCGGCGACGATCACGTCCGCGGCGCGGGCGATCTCGTCGGCGCGCCGGTCGGCGCCGGAGACCAGGAGGATCATCGGCGCACCCAGGTGCGCGGCGAGGGTGGCGTTGGCGCCGAATTCCGTGGGATCGGGCACGCCGGTGTAGTCAGAACCCAGGATGACCATGGTCTCCAGGTCGGCGGCGGCCGCATGGAAGCGGGCCACCACCTCGGTCATCGCCGCCTCGGGGTCCTCATGCAAGGCCGCGGTGGGGATGCCGAGCGCCGCGCCCAGATCGACCGGTTGGGCCAAGCGCGAGTTGAGCAACTCCAGGGCAGCATCGGGGGCCGCGGGATCGGCGACGAAGGGGCGGAAGATCCCCACTCGGCCCGCGCGAGCGGCCAGGGCGCTGACCACACCCATGGCGATCGCGGACTTGCCCGAGCGGGCTTCCCCGGCGGCGATGTAGACACGCGTCGACATGGCATCAGCCTAGGGGGGCGCGCCCCGCACCGCATTCCGGCGGCCCAATGGCTGGGCGCCGCGGGGCGGTCAGCCGGCGGACGCGAGGCGGTGGTGGGTGATCAGGTTGTCAGTGAGGATGGCGCGCATGAACTCGGCCTCGGGGTCATCGGAGCGGTCGACGGCGGCGAGTAGGTCGTCGATCTCGGCCGGGGTGGAGTAGCTGCGCAGCTCCCGCTCGAGGGCGCGTCGGCCGGCAGCCGCCGCACGCTGCTCGCGGAAGTTGCTCCGGAGTGAAGAAATCGTCATAGCCCAAGTTTGTGCAATCCCAACCTATGCGTCCAATAGCCTCAATATTAGTAACACATGCATTATCGTCATGAGTATGGAGACCGAGGCGCTGCGCTGGTTCCAACATGTCGCCGACGGGATGACGGTGACCGAGGTCGCCGCCACCTATGCCGTGAGCCAGCCCGGGGTCTCCCGCGCGCTGGACCGGCTGGAGGCGCAACTGGGAACTGCGCTGCTGCGCCGCTCCGGCCGGGTGTTGCGACTGACGCACGCGGGCGCGGCCTTCAAGAGTCATATCGACCGGGTGATGGCCGATCTCGACGACGGGGTGGCCGCGGTCGAGCAATTACTCGACCCGGGTGCCGGGCTGGTCACCCTGGCCTATCCGCTCAGTCTTGGGGCAGGCCTGGTGCCGGAGTTGATTCGCGACTTCCGGTGCGCGCAGCCCCGAGTGCGCTTCACCGTCCAGCGCTCGGCCGTCGGCGACCCGGGGGAGATCTCCCGGCTCCTGGCCACCCGCGCGGTGGACCTGGAACTGACCACCGAACGGGTCACCGGGGACGGGGTGCACTGGCGCCGGATCGCGATCGAGCCGCTGCGGCTGGCGGTCCCGGCCGGCCATCGCCTGGCCGATGAGTCCATGGTCGCGCTGAGTGAGGTGGCTGCGGAGTCCTTCGTCTTGCGTCGGGCCCCCTCGGCGATGCGGGAACAGGTACTGCGGTTGTGCGCGGCCGCGGGTTTCACCCCGCGCATTGACCAGGAGGTGGACGATCTGCCCACCGTGCGCGGCTTCGTCGCGGCGGGCTTGGGGGTATCGGTGGTGCCCGCAACCGAGGCGTCGGCGGCCGCGAATGGGCCCGGTCTCCGCCTGATTCCACTGCGCGACAACGGTGCTCATCGCGAACTCGGTCTGGCCTGGTTGGATCGGCGGCGCCTGCTCCCGGCCGCCGAGGAGTTCCGGCGCTTCGTGCTCGCCCGCGCCTAGCACTTTGAGGCCAGCCCGGGGGAGCGGGAGTGCGCCGCAATCGGGGCCGTGTCCTGCGCCCCGGAACCGCGCGGACTTGGTTCACTGGGGGCGAGAAGCATCCGGTCACCGAGTCGAGGATCCCGCGCCCATGCCCCCGCGCCAGCGCCGCCCGCGCGCCACCGTCCTGGCCTTCGCCAACCAGAAGGGTGGGGTCGCCAAGACCACCTCGGTGGCCTCACTCGGGGCGGCCTTCGCCGAACTCGGCAAAAGGGTGCTCCTTGTCGACCTGGACCCGCAGGCCAGCCTGACCTTCAGCCTCGGGGTGGATCCCGACGAGGTCGACGCCTCCATACACGACGTGCTCACCCGCGGCGTGCCCCTCGCCGAGGTGGTTATTGAGTGCGACGAGGGCATCGATCTGGTGCCCAGTGCGATCGACCTGGCCGCGAGCGAAGCAATCCTGCTCGGCCGGCCCGGCCGGGAGTATGTGCTGAGCGAGGCGCTGGCGGGCGAACTCACGGCATACGACCTGGTCTTGCTGGACTGCAGCCCCAGCCTGGGTGTGCTCACCCTCAATGCGCTCACTGCCGCGGGCGGGCTGGTGATCCCGATGGCCTGCGAGATGCTCAGCCACCGGGGTGTCGGTCAGCTGCTCGACACCGTGCGCGACGTCCAGCGGCTGCTCAACAAAAAGCTCAAGGTCGTCGGCATCCTGGCCACCATGTATGACGGGCGCAGCGCCCACCAGCAGGAGGTCCTCGCCGATGTCGGTGACCGCTACGAACTGCCGGTGCTCACCCCGCCGATCCCGCGGACCGTCCGGTTCGCGGAGGCGCCCGCGGTCGGACGCTCGATCCTGCAGACCTCGCGCCGGTCCAAGGGAGCCCAGGCCTATCGCGAGGTCGCGCAAGACATCCTCGCCCGGATCTGAGCGCGGCGGCTAAGTTGGCCGGTATGCCGACCACCACCCTCGCCCTCATCCTGGACTCCGCCGACGCCGACTTCCGCGCCGGCACGATCGAGCGGCGCGACCTGCGCCCCGACGACGTCCGCATCGACATTGCGTATGCCGGGATCTGCCACAGCGATATCCACACCGTGCGCGAGGAATGGGGCCCCTGCCAGTTCCCGATCGTCACCGGCCATGAGATCGCCGGGGTGGTCAGCGAGGTGGGGTCGAAGGTGACGGCATACCGGGTCGGCGACCATGTCGGCGTCGGTTGCCTGGTCGACAGCTGCGGCGAATGTGACTACTGCCGCAAGGGAAATGAGAACTTCTGCGCCAAGGGCGCGGTGGGCACCTATAACGCGACCAACTACGACGGCGAGCCCGCCCAGGGTGGTTACAGCCAGCAGATCGTGGTCTCCGAGCGGTTCGTGCTGCGCATCCCCGACAGCATCCCGCTGCAGGTCGCCGCGCCGCTGCTCTGCGCGGGGATCACGCTCTATACCCCGCTTAAGCGCTGGGGCGCCGGGCCGGGCAAGCAGGTCGCCATCGTGGGCATGGGCGGGCTGGGCCATATGGGCGTCAAGATCGCCGCGGCTCTGGGCGCCGAGGTCACCGTAATCTCGCAGACCCTGTCCAAGGAGGAGGATGGCCGGGCCTTCGGCGCGGTCGACTACCGCGCCACCGAGGACGAGAACGTCTTCAAGGAACTGCGCAATCGCTTCGACCTGCTGGTATGCACGGTCAGCGCCGACCTGCCGCTGGACAAATACCTGGGGATGGTCAAGCCGTTCGGCGCGGTGGTCGTCGTCGGGCTGCCGGAGAACGCCCAGCAGTTGCAGATCGGCTCGCTGATCATGGGCGACAAGGTGCTCGCCGGATCCAATATCGGCGGGATCCCGATCACCCAGGAGATGCTCGACTTCTGCGGCAAGCACGAGATCGCGCCCACGGTGGAGACCATCTCCGCCGACCAGGTGGGCGAGGCGTATGACCGGGTGGTCGCCTCCAAGGTCCGCTACCGCTTCGTGATCGACACCTCAACCATCACCCCGGCGGACTGAACTCCCCGCCGCGGCCTGAACTGAGCCCCGCGGGCGGACACTTCGCGGCCGGCTGAC
>CAKZIH010000172.1 GCA_936931335.1 uncultured Nostocoides sp.
AGGTTGGTTGTCGGTGTCGATCGTTACTGGCGCGAGGCCAACGACGCCATCGTGGCGTAAATCACGTTGCTGATCCCGCGGATGGTCGCCGACCTCGCTCCAGCCCGCTAGGCAAAGGGAGGCTGCGAGCGAGTCCAAGGACTCGGTCAGGACAAAGAAGTCAACATCTTCGTGGTGACGCGTCCAGCGCCCGAGCGTGAAGTCCATCGCCCAGCCCCCGCGCAACCACACACCGCACCCAAACCACGGGCACAATCGACAACCTCAGCGATCGCGGCGACGTGGTCATCCTGCATCCACCGAGCCTAAGCACCCTGAGAGGTCAACTCTTGGTCGGCGCCCGAGGGTCGATATCAGCATTCGCAGTGGTTGGGGAATGCCGGGCGCGGCAAACCGTTGGCGCCGGGAGCGCGGCATCCGTCATGCTGGACGATCGTGGGTCATATCGAGTTCAGCGGGGTGGATTTCACGCTCCCGGACGGACGCCCGTTGCTCCGCGACGTGAACCTGCGGGTCGGTGAGGGGTCCAAGACCGCGCTCGTCGGGCCCAATGGCACCGGCAAGACGACGTTGATCCGCATCCTTGCCGGCGACCTCATCCCGGACGACGGCGCGGTGGTGCGCTCCGGCGGCCTCGGGATCATGCGTCAGTTCATCGGCCAGGTACGCGACGACTCCACGGTGCGCGACCTACTGCTCCTCGCCGCCCCGGAAGCCGTGCGGCGGGCCGCGGCGGAGATCGACCGCACCGAACTGCTGATGATGGAGCGCGACGCCGAGGAGGACCAGCTCGCCTATGCGCAGGCGCTCGTCGACTGGGGCGACGCCGGCGGGTATGAGGTGGAGATCCTTTGGGACGAGTGCGCCACCGCCGCGCTGGGTATGCCGTTCGAGAAGGCCCAGTGGCGCAAGGTCACCACCCTCTCGGGTGGCGAACAAAAGCGGCTCGTGCTGGAGGCGCTGCTGCGCGGACCCGAGGAGGTGCTCGTCCTCGACGAGCCGGACAACTACCTCGACGTGCCCGGCAAGCGTTGGCTCGAAGACCAGCTCATCTCCTCGCCCAAGACCGTCCTCTTCATCAGTCACGACCGGGAACTACTCTCCCGTGCGGCGACCCGGATCGCCACGTTGGAGCCCAACCCCGCCGGCGCGACGATCTGGGTGCACCCGGGGTCCTTCACGACATACGACCAGGCGCGGCGGGAGCGCACCGAGCGGCTCGACGAACTCATGCGCCGCTGGGATGAGGAGCACCAGAAGCTCAAGGACCTGGTGCAGATGTACAAGGTCAAGGCGGCCTACAACGACGGCCTCGCCTCGCGTTATCAGGCCGCCAAGACCCGGCTGGCGAAGTTCGAGGAGGCGGGTCCGCCGGAGAGGATTCCGTTGCGGCAGAACGTCCGTATGCGCTTGGCCGGTGGCCGCACGGCCAAGCGGGCGGTCGTCTGTGAGCGGTTGGAGTTGCAGGTGACCGGACCGGACGGCGCGAGCACGCAGCTGATGAAACCCTTCGACGCCGAGCTGTGGTTCGGAGAGCGGGTGGCCGTCCTCGGGTCCAATGGCTCCGGGAAGTCGCACTTCCTCCGGCTCCTGGCCGCCGGCGGCAGCGACCCGGATGCCGAACACCGTCCCGTGGGGGACTTCGCCCCGAAACCCGTGGTGCACAACGGGATCGCCCGGCTGGGCTCCCGCGTGCGGCCGGGCTGGTTCGCGCAGACGCACGACCATACGACTCTGCACGGTCGGACGCTGCTG
>CAKZIH010000173.1 GCA_936931335.1 uncultured Nostocoides sp.
TCTACACCTTCCTCGGCTCGGTACTGATGCTGGTGGCGATGATCGCCATGTACCGCATCGCCGGCACCACCGACATCGCGTCGCGGACGGTTCACCGGATCGGCTTCACTCTGGAGGGACGATGAGCAAGCCCTGGGATCCCGACGCGCTCTTCATCAAAGCCAAGCTCTTCCTCAACCATGCGATGGACGATGACTCTCGACAGTTCGACGAGCAGGCCCTGTGGGCCTCACTCGCTCTGGAGCTCCTGGCCAAGGCTGCCCTGGCGAAGGTCTCGCCCGTCCTCATCGCCGTGCCCACCGAGGAGGGCAACAGCCTCCTTGTCGCGAGCGGTCTCGTCGAAGGAGATGTGCGGTTCACCTCCGTGCAGGCAAAGACCCTGTTCGCGCGATGTGCTCGTGCGTTCAAGCCCTTCAGTGAGAAGGAGTCCAAAGCCATCGCCAGCGCTAGGAACGACTACCTTCACGCCGCAGCCCCCAACTTTACGCCGATACCCCCGGACGCCTGGTGGCCCCGCTTCTGGGCCCAGGCCCACATACTCGTCAATGCCTGCGACCGTGTCCTTGAAGACCTGGTCGGCTCCGACCGTGTAAGCCTCGTTGAGGACCACCTCACGAAGAACAAGCAGAACATCGAACACCGACGCGAGATGCTGATCGAAAGGGCGCGCCAACGCCTGGGTCTCTACCAATCCGGACAGATGCGGGCGACCGAAGCCCAGCAGTGGGCTCAGTACCGGGCCGGCGATCTCTCCGCCGGTCTCTCCTACTCAGGTTCAACCGAGTGTCCCGCTTGCGGCGCCGACGGGAAACTTGAGGGCGAGGACGTCGAGGCTGCGGAGCACCGGGTGGAGCAGGTCAGCGAGGACGACTACGACTCATGGATGGAGCTCACTGTCGGCGCGGAGTACTTCAGCTGCGACGGGTGTCGACTGATCCTCGACTCCTTCGAACTCGTCGACTCCGCGGGCCTACCAGCAACGTTCGAGGCGACAACCGACGTCGGAGAATACTGGGAGCCCGAGTATGGAAACGACTGAGCCTGGATTCGGCCAGCGACCGCCCGCTCCCGGCAATCGGTCAAGAGACTTCCGAAGCATCCTCGAAGAACTCCGTGAGCTCGTGAGCGCCTTCGCGGGCGCGTCGCCGGACCACATGACGCCACACTTCTTCGCACACGCGTTCAACGAG
>CAKZIH010000174.1 GCA_936931335.1 uncultured Nostocoides sp.
GTACTCACCACGCTCGCTTTCACCTGGCTCAACCCGCACGTCTACCTCGACACGATCGTCTTCCTCGGCTCTGTCGCCACGAGCCAGGGCGCCCACCGGTGGTGGTTCGCGGCGGGCGCGGCGACCGCGTCGGTGTTGTGGTTCACCGGGCTCGGGTATGGCGCACGTCTGCTGGCCCCGCTCTTCGCCAAGCCCCGCGCCTGGCGCATCCTGGACGCCCTGATCGCCGTGGTGATGATCACCCTGGCCATTACCCTCGTGCGCTGACGCGCCCCACCAGTCATCCCAGCCGTTGCCGGCCGGGCACCCATCCGGGCGTGCCAACCGGGTGCGCGCCCTAAAGTGGCTCGTCGTGACCAGCACGCCCACCGACGCCTCGATCGATCTGGACCGCGCCCAGCGCCATACCCTCCGGGTGCTGATGCTCTCGCAGGTCCTCGGCGGGGTGGGCCTGGCCGCCGGCGCGACCGTCGGTGCCCTGCTGGCCTATCGACTCACCGGCCGCACTCTGCTCGCCGGCCTCGGCGGCACCTTCCAGACCCTGGGGTCGGCGGTACTCGCCCTCCCGATCGCCGCCATCGCGCAACGCGGCGGCCGACGGCCGTCGCTGACCACGGCATACGCCCTGGCCGCGCTGGGCGCGATTCTCATCGTGCTCTCGGCTGCCCTGAAGTCCTTCCCGGTGTTCCTGGTCGGCAGCGGCTTGCTCGGGGCGGCCACGGCAGCCAATAACGCGGCCCGGTATGCGGCGACCGACCTGGCCCGGTGGGAGCGGCGCGGGCGGGATCTGTCCCTCGTGGTCTGGGTGACCACGCTGGGGTCGGTGCTCGGCCCCAACCTCGCCGGCCCCGCCAAACCCCTTGCGCAGTTTCTGCACATCGATCCGCTGGTCGGGCCCTTCGTCATCAGTGCGGTGGTCCTCGCAGGTGGGGCGATAACTATTCGTCTGGGCCTGATACCCGATCCTCTGCTGCTCGCCCGGGCACGCGCAGACGCCGAGCGCGAACCCAGCGGTGGGGCGCTCGGCCGGGGTTGGCGCGCGGTGAGTTCCCAGCCCCGGGCGGTGGGCGGGGTGACGGTCATGGCTCTGGGGCACCTGGTGATGGTGGCGGTCATGGTGATGACGCCGCTGCATCTCACCGCCGGGCACGCCTCGCTGGAAGTCGTCGGCCTGGTGATCAGCGGACACATCTTGGGGATGTTCGCCTTCGCCCCGCTCATGGGTATGGCGGTGGACCGCGCCGGGGCGCCGGTCGTGGCGCTCGCCGGGGGCGTGACCCAGGCCGCCGCCGCCATACTGGCTGGTCTCTCGGGGGAGGGCTTCTCCATCGGTCTGGCGCTGGCGCTCTTCTTGCTCGGCCTGGGCTGGTCGGCGACCCTGGTCAGCGGGTCGACCATCCTGGTCGGCGCCGTGTCGCTGGGCGATCGCGCCCCCAGCCAGGGGCTCGGTGACATGGTCATGGGTCTGACCGCGGCCGCCGGGGGAGTGGCAGCCGGGATCGTCGTCGACCAGGCCTCGTTCGCGTGGCTGGGCGGCCTGGCCTTGGTCGCCGCGATGGTCATCATCGCCACCGCCCTGATGCTGCGACGAGCCGGGAAACCCGCTGCGCTCGTGGACTAACCTGTCCGGGTGTCTCGCGAGCCCGCTCCCACCCCCGGCCCCGGCGAGACGGTGAACCCGACCCAGTCGGCACGCTCGGATGGTTCGGCGGCGCAGGATGCGCAGGCAACCCTGGCGCAATGGCAACGGGAACTTGGCACGACCGGCGGCGCCAATTCGCTGCTGTGGAGCGATGCCGGGGTTGCTCTCAATATCACGCACGCCCACCCCGGCGGGCTGGCCAAACTGCTGGCCGGCAAGACCGCCAAGCTTACCGAGCTCTACCGCGAACCGGCGGCGCGTGAGCGCGCGATCGCCCGGGCTCGCGTCATCCGGGAGAAGGAACTCGAACTCGACCGGGAGCGCGGCGTCCCCGGCTGCTTCCTCGCCGCGGGGCGCGCCACCTGGACCGAACGGCGCGGACCGGTGCCCAATGCGCCGGTCTTCCTGCGCCGGTGCTCGCTGCTCCCCGAGGACCATGCCCAGCAGGAGTTTGCGGTCGTCGTCTCCCAGGACCTGGAGTTCAATCCGGTCCTGCGTAGCTTCCTGGAACGCATCGGTGGGCAAGACTTCCCGTTCGATGCCCTGGTCCGTATGTCGTTGCGCCCCAACGGTTTCGACCCCACCGAAGCGTATGCGGCATTGACCCGCTCCTGGGCCGGCCCCCCGGGCTGGCGGGTCACGGCCGATCTGTGGATCGCCACCTTCCCGTATGCCAAGCTCGGCGCGCTCACCGATTTCCACGGCCGGCGGTCCTGGTTGGCGCAGCACCCGGTGGTCGGGCCATTGGCCGTTGGGGGCGAGGGACCCCGGCCCGCCCGTAGCGCCCTCGCCCGCGATCCCGAGGCGGTCACGGTGTTGGATGCCGACCCCGGCCAGCTGGCCGTGCTGGAGGCGGTCCAGGCCGGGGAGACGGTGGTCGTGGATGCCGGGCCCGGGACCGGCAAGACGCAGACAATCGTCAATGTCGCAGCCGACCTAGCCCGCTCGGGCCGCAGCACCCTGATCGTCGCTGCCCCCTCGGGTGGCCGGGCCGCGATCGTCGGCCGCTTGCACCACCTCGGCCTGGGCGGGCTCCTGGTCGAGCCGGGAGCCAACGAGAGCGCCGCCAAAGCCTCCCGTCCCGCGCCTGCTGCAGCCCGTCCGCAGGCTGATTTCAGTTCTGCCGGACGGGAACTGAGCGATCACGTGGCGGCGATGCACGACATACGGGAGCCGTGGGGGTGCTCGGTCGACAGCCTGCAGGACCGGATCGCCGGGATCTGCGAGGGCGCGCAGCCGCCTCGCTCGAAGGTCCGAATCACCGGTGCGCCGCTGGCGCAGCTCGATGAAGCCGCGATGCGATCCTGGTCGCAGCGCTTCACCGCACTAGCCGAGGCCGGCACGTGGACCGCGGAGGATGACACCGATCCGTGGTGGGGTGTGCGGATCGACGGCCCGGACGACCTCGCAGCCGCCCAGGCGGCGCTGGAGGCGCTTTCCCCGCGGGCGCTGCAGACCTTGGCCAGGGAGTTGCGTCTGGTCCTCGCCGGCGTTACTGCTCCCGTGCTGGATTCTCTTGCCGCACAAGAGGAATTCCTCACCGGTCTGGAGGACATCGCCGAGGTATTGGAGCGCTTCCGACTCGGGGTCTTCGACGCCCCGCTGGAGGACTGGGTGGGCCATGGCCCGGCCGGCGCGGTCGATCGCTGGCGCTATGGCCGCGCCGTCAAGTCATTGCTGCGCCCAGGCCTGCCGCCGACCGATATCCAGTCGTTGCTGGCTACCGCGCTGCGGGTTCGGCCCCTGTGGCTGTCGATCCGGGGATCGGAAGTTTTGCCCGGACAGATCGGCGGCCTCGACCGCGCCCGACAGGTCGTGGCGGAGACCCTGGCGCACGCCACCCGGCTCGGGGCGATGCTGCCGGGTGCCCCGGACCTGACCCGGGAACCCCTCGGCCGGCTCAAGGAGCGGATTACCGGCCTGAGCGCGCGTCGCGCGCGCCTGGAGGTGCTCGCCGCTGCCGCGCCGGATTTGCACCGGGCCCGCGAGGCGGGCCTCGGGGAACTCGTCGAAGACTTCGCGGACCGCGGAGTCACCGCCACCCAGGTACCGGACGAGACCGAATTCGTCTGGCTCGCTTCGGTTCTCGCGCAGATCACGGCAAATGACGCGACCTATGCCCGGGCTTCGGGCGACGCGGTTCGGGCCGCGGCCGGTCGCTTCCGCGAGCTGGATCGCACCCGTCAGCGCGCCACGGCGGCCGGGCTGGCCGCCGATCGCGCCGGCCAGGAGCCGCTGATCTGGGTATGCAGCCCGTATGCCGTTGGCCTCCACCTGCCTGCCGAGCGCGGATTCGATCTCGTCCTCGTCGACGAGGCGCAGGCTCTCAGCCCCGCCGTTGCTACCGGTGCGCTGGCGCGGGCCGACCAGGCGGTCATCGTTGGCGACCGCGCGCTGCCGGGACCCACGGCATTCACCGCCACCGCTGGTGGAACGAGCGACGTGGTCCGCCCCGAATCGCTGCTCGATCGCGCCGCCGCGCGCTGGCCGGTGCACCGCCTGAGCTGGCACTACCGCTCGCATTCCGCCGACCTCGTCGAGGTAGTGGCGCGGCATGCGTATGCGGATGCCCTCACCCTCTTTCCCGCACCGGTCGCGGGAGAGGCCGTGCGGGTGCGGCACATCGGGCGGTCGGCAGAGGACCGGAAACTGGTCGCGGCCGCGATCGAGGAATTGCACCGGCACGCTCGGCTCCACCCCGGAGAATCCCTCGCGGTCCTCACCGTGGATCCCGCGCTCGCCGATGCCGTGCGCGCCGGCTTGGCCGCATCCCGCGAGCCCTGCACGAGCAGCTTCTTCGATGTCGAGCGGAGCGAACCCCTGGTCATCATCACCGGGGACCGGGCGGCCGGGGTGGTCCGCGATGCCACGCTGGTCCTCTTGGGGGAGAGCACCCCTGGTCGGGTGAGCACTCCCGTCGGGGTGCGGGGACTCACCGCGGCCCTGTCCCGGGCCCGCTCGCGCCAGACGGTGCTGCACTCCCTCGATCCGGCGAGTATCACCGAGCTGGCAGCGGCGGAGAGCGACGGCTTCGGGCTGCGCATGCTCGCCGATGTGCTGACCGGCAACCGGCCGGAGCCGATGGAGACCGAACCGACGGTGCTGGTGCGCGACCTCATGCGTCGCCTGCTGGGACGCGGGCTGCGGGTGCAGGCCGGGGTGGTCCCCGGGCTGGTGGACCTCGCGGTGCGCGATGCCTTCTCGGCCAGCGCTCCGTCGCTCGCGGTGCAGATCGATGGCCCGGCGTATCACGCGCTGGGTGGTTCCCGGATGCGCGACCGGCTGGTCTATGAGCAGTTGCGCCGACTGGGATGGCGACCGCTGCACATCCTCAGCGTTGATCTCTTCCGCGATCCGGCTCGAGAAGAGGCACGCATCGTAGCCGCGGTCGAGCGTCTGGGGGCGGGCGAACCGCATACTGGGGCGGTGACCAGCCGCCCCGCCCGCCGCGCCTCCCGGCCGGCCACCGGCGGGATTGCCGAGGACGATGCCGCCAGCGCGGGCATTCCGGCCCACAAGCGCCGCTCCCTGGATCGCCCGGAGCAGACCCGGCCGGAACAGACGCAGGACGACACCCCGGCGGGTTGGGG
>CAKZIH010000175.1 GCA_936931335.1 uncultured Nostocoides sp.
GCACAACACCCCGATGTCCTCGAAGCGGCGGTTGGTGCGGATCCGGCGCACGAAGTCGACGGCGACCAACTCGTCATACAAGTCCAGGTCGGCGCGATCCAGGCAGTACGCCTCGACGGTCCGGCGCTCGACGTCGTCGAAGGTCGGGTTGGTACCGACCGAGATGGCGGCCGGCAGCCGCCGGTCCGGGGCATTGTCGGGCAGGTCCAGGCGCGTCAGCCACCCGGCATACACCCCGTCGTCGGGGACCAGCCCACGCGAGCCCCGCTCGAGGTTGGCCGTCGGGTAGCCGAGTTCCCGGCCGCGGTGGTGGCCGTGCACGACGGTGCCGACGACCCGGTGGGGGCGACCCAGGATCTCGGCGGCGGCGGCGACATCACCCTCGCTCAGCAGCGCCCGGATGGCGCTGGAGGACCAGCGCTGATCCGCACCCTGGTCGGGCACAACGATCACCTCAAAACCGAACTCCGCACCGACCGCCCGGATGAGGTCGACATCGCCGGTATACCCGCGACCGAAACCCTTGGTATCCGCGCCCACGACGAGGGCGGCGACTCCCAGCCCGTCGACAAAGGTGGCGACCAGATAGTCCCGCGCACTCTGCTGCGCATACTCCCGAGTGAAGGGCACGACGACCAGCCCGTCGATCCCGCTGTCCGCCAACAGTTGCTCGTGCAATGAGCCGGGGCTGATGAGTTCCGGAGCGCGCTCGGGATGGAGCACCTGCACCGGATGCGGGTCGAAGGTGACGACCACCGCGGGCAGGTCCCGCTCGCGACCGGCGGCGATCAGGGTGTCGATGACCACCCGGTGCCCGCGGTGCACGCCGTCGAAGTTGCCGAAGGTCGCCACGCACGGACGCAGCTCCGGCGGGGTCTCGGCGGGATCGGTCCAGCGCAGCACGGGCTAACTCTACGAACTCGGCACGCCAGCAACCCCCCGGGGCAGTAGTGGGGCTATCCGAGCCGCGCTAGCCACCCTTTAGTGCCACGGCATACCGGCGGCGGCAGAGGTGGGGGCAAGCCGGGGCGGTTGGTCGCCCCACGACTGCCCATGGTCGAGTCAGGTGGCCGCCGGGGCGAAGACCACATGCGCGCGGGCCGTCTCGCGGCTCTCGTCGAGCATCGCGACGAACCGGCCGCCGGGGTCGAGCGCGGCGACCGGTTCGGTGCGGCCCGGCTGAGCCGAGGCGATCCGCTGCCCGTATGACAGTGCCCGCGCCTCGGGTTCGCTCAGCTCGCGGGTGGCGAACCCCATCGCCGCCTGGTCCAGTGGGGTCACCGGCAGGCGGGTCGGATCGCCGACCGCTTCCAGTTCCGCGTCCGTATGTGCGTCCGCCACGCTGAACCGGCCCACCCGGGTCCGCCGCAGCGCGGTCAGGTGCCCGCCCACCCCGAGGGTAGACCCGAGATCGCGGGCCAGGGCGCGGACATAGGTGCCGGAGGACACCTCGACCTCGACATCGAGATCAAGCATCGGCACGTCGTCCACGACGATCGGCCGGCGATCGAGCACCACGAAGCGGGACACGGTGACCGGCCGGGCGGTGAGTTCGACCTCTTCTCCGGCGCGGACTCGGGCATACGAGCGTTCGCCGGCGATCTTGATCGCGCTCACCGCGCTCGGCACCTGCTCGATCGCGCCGGTCAGCCCGGCGACGGCCGCGGCCAGCCGTTCCCCGGCAAGCTCGGGTACCGGCGTGCGCGCGGTGATTTCGCCCTCGGCGTCGTCGGTGATCGTGCTGGCGCCCAGGCGGATCGTGGCGGCATATGCCTTGTCGCAGCCGACCAGGAAGGTCAGCAGCCGGGTGGCCCGGCCGATCCCGAGCACCAACAGCCCGGTGGCCATCGGATCGAGCGTGCCGGCGTGTCCGACCTTGCGGGTCGCGCCCAGGTAGCGCACCTTCCCCACCACGTCATGGCTGGTGCGCCCGGCCGGTTTGTCGACCAGGAGCAGTCCGTCCGGGGCGGGCGGGCGAGGCTGCGCAGCAGGCACGACGCTCAGGACTCGGTGCGGTCACCGGCGGATTGCGCGGCTGGCTGCTCCTGCCCGGCGTCGCCCTCGCCGGCCTCGTCGTCCTCGTCGTCATGCCGGTAGGGGTCGGCGTCGCCGGCATAGCTCGCGCCCTCGGCGGTGGCGGCAACCGCCGCATCCCGCTCGCGGGCGGTGCGCAGCAGGTCGTCGATATGCGCGGCGCTGTCCGGCAGCGCGTCGGGCAGGAACTCCAGGGTCGGGGTGAGCCGGATGCCGAGGTGTTTGCCGACGAGGCTGCGCAGGCGGCCGGTGTTGGCGGTGAGCAATCGGGCGGTCTCCGCGGCCTGGGCCTCGTCGCCGAAGACGGTGTAGAAGACCGAGGCATTCTGCAGGTCACCGGTGACCCGGACGTCGGTGATCGTGACGAACCCCAGGGCGGGATCCTTGACCGTCGCCTGCAGGTTCTCGGCGACGACGTCCTTGATCCGCTCGGCGATCTTGCGGGCGCGGGCGGTGTCAACCATGGTCGGTCCTCCTGGCGGGTCGGCTGGAAAGTGGGCAGCGTCCACCTTATGTCAGCACCTATCGCCTCGGCCGGGAGATATTCGGTTGCCCGCGGGCCGCTGGCCCGGACACACTTCCCGGCGGGACGGAAGCGGCCGGTATGGCGTGCCATCCCCGGTCCCGCGAGTTTCCGCCCACCACTGTGCACCCCGGTGCACTTCAGGTCACCAGTACCCAGGGCGGGGTTCGAATCCCCGTGGGGCGAACGCCGGTGGCAACCCCCGCGTCGTCGCTTTGCAGCCTCGCTGCGCGTCACTCCGAGGCCCGGCGGGGTTCCGCGACTGCGCGCGCCATCGGCGTTCGTTTCACACCCAGGCCGCTCATCCGAATAGTCCACTGCCAATTGACCCGAGGAGGTCAGCCCATCATGCGCACCATTACCGTCGCGCCCCGCCAGGTCGCCATCGAGACTCTCGACGGCGCCGTGCACCGCGTGCTGCCCTCCGGCAAGCACCGGCGCCAGCGGCGCGCCCAATACATCTTCGTCGACCTGCGAGAACAACTGCTCGCGGTTGCGCCACAGGAGATCTTGACCGCGGACGGAGCCCAGGTCCGGGTCTCCGCCGCAGTGCGCTGGGCGGTCGCCGACCCGATCGCTTTCCACGAGAAGGCCGTGGACCCGATGGCCGGTGTCTACTTGGCCACCCAGGTGGCGCTGCGCAATGCGCTCGGTGACCTCGAGGTGACCGCCCTCGCGGCACGCGGCGCTCGCCTGCCCGCCGACAAACTCACTGCGGCCGTCGCCGCGGTGGGGCTGGAACTCGGCGTGCGGGTCATCGAGGTCGTGGTCAAGGACGTCATCCTCCCGGTTGAACTGCGCACCGCGGCCACCGCGGTCCTCGCCGCTCGCCAGCACGGGCTCGCGCAGTTGGAGGCGGCGCGCGCCGAGACCGCCGCCTTGCGTTCGCTCGCCAATGGCGCGCAATTGCTGGACCGGCATCCGGCGCTGGCGACCCTGCGGGCGATCCAATCGGCACCGCCGGGCACTCAACTCGTGCTGCGCCTCGGTGCGGACGAGCGGCCTGCGGCCGGCTGAACCCGCCCCGGGGGGCGCACGGCATACCGGCTCGGACGGCAACAACGCCGGCGGCAAGGCAACCAGGAAACCCCCGGGGCACCGAAGTGCTCCGGGGGTTTCCCGTATGCCATCTCTCGGCCCCGCCGATCAGACGCGGGGCTTCTCCCGCATCTCGTAGGTGGCGATGCGGTCACCGATCTGCAGGTCGTTGTAGGACCCGAGATTGATACCGCACTCGAAGCCCTCGCGGACCTCGGTGACATCGTCCTTGAACCGACGCAGGCCGGCGACCTCGACGTTCTCGGCCACGACGACCCCATCGCGGGTGATCCGCGAGCGGGCACCGCGGCGGATCTCGCCGGAGCGGACGATCGACCCGGCGATATTGCCGAACTTGCTGGAGCGGAAGATCTCGCGGATCTCGGCGGTGCCGAGCTCCA
>CAKZIH010000176.1 GCA_936931335.1 uncultured Nostocoides sp.
CGGCGGAGAACCAGTAACAAATGAACGCCTCTTACACCGTTAGAGCGATAGCCCCATTCTCACCGCACCGGGCTCTCCACGAGTGGTTGTTGTTCAGCCAGTGGTGGCTGTCGGTGTCCATGGGGTCGGGATCTGGTAGCCGCGGTAGCGGTACCGGATGACGGGGACGCTGGCTGCGCCCTTGAACCTGATCCCATCGACGGCGAGCCGCCAGGTTCCGGGCAGGCAGAACCTGCGCCGGAGTTCTGGCCAGCCGATGCGGTGCTTCTTCCGTAGCCATGCCGTGATCCGCTCCCACGTGTAGAAGTCGATCGCGGAGAACGTGGCCTTGGACATGCCGTGTCGGAAGTAGTTGGCCCACCCTCGTAGTACCGACCCAGGTAGTCCAGAAGGTACCCGGGGTCGTGGTGCAAGGTCGCCCTGTAGGTCATGGTCTTCACCCGGCTCTTGATCGAGGCGACCGCCTTCTTTGAGGGCTTGGTGTACACGAACCACTTGTTGCTGCCCCGTTTCCGCATCCGTTGGATGTGAAAGCCGAGGAAGTCGAAGCCGTGGTCGATGTGGACCACGCGGGTCTTCTCCGGTGACAGTCGCAGCCCCATCGGGGCCAGCACGGCCGCCACCTCGTTGAGCAACTGCTCGGCGTGTTCGCGCTGCCCGGTGACCAGGATGACGAAGTCATCCGCGTACCGGACCAGACGGTAGTTCGCCTTGCCTTGTCGCTTCCGGCGCTGTCGGCAGACCTCGCTCGCCATCTGCTGGTCCCACTTCGACATGAAGTGCTCATCCAGCACCGACAACGCTATGTTCGCCAACAGCGGAGACAGGATCCCGCCCTGCGGGGTGCCGGTGTGCGTCGCCTCGCGGGTGCCGGTGGTGGTCATCACCCCGGCCTTGAGGAACGCCTTGACCAGCCCCAGCACTCGCTTGTCGCCAATCCTTGCCCGGACCCGGTCCATCAACGCGACGTGATCGATCATGTCGAAACACGCCTCGATGTCGGCCTCCACCACCCAGTGGTAAGACTTGGTGGTGAAGTGGTGGATCTCGGCAATGGCGTCCTGCGCGCGCCGGTTCGGCCGGAAACCGTACGAGCACGGCGCAAAGTCCGCCTCGAAGATCGGTTCCAACACCAGTTTCAGAGCAGCCTGCACCACCCGGTCCGTCACGGTCGGGATCCCCAACGCGCGCAGTTTCCCGCTCGCCTTGGGGATCATCACCTGACGTACCTCGACCGGGCTAAATGTCCGCGACCGTAACTGGTCACGGACATGCTGCAGGAACTCCTCGACCCCGAACCGAGAGACGATCGCAGCCACCGTGGCCCGATCGATCCCGGCCGTCCGTGCCCCGACGTTGCCCGCGACGCGTTGCCACGCCACGACCAGGAACGCCGGATCACAGACCAGGTTGTACAGGTCGTCAAACCGGCGACCGGGATCCCCGGCCGCCCAACAATGCAGCTTGGCCTGCATCCTCCGTACCGTCACCTGCGCCCAGTCATGCTCGGGCCAGATCACGGCGCCGGTATTCACCAGCGCATCTTCGGACATCACAGTTCCTCCTTGCTTCCTCTCGCTGCCGCCCTTCCCCATGCGACCGGCTCTCCAGGCCTCGGAGTACTACGGCGGCTCCGCCCCACCTGCGACCTTCAGCCGGCAACGGGCCTATCCCCTTCAAGAAGAGGAACAGTCACAGGTGGTTCCCACGTTCACTGTTGTTCGGTCAACGGGCGAGGTGCCCGACTTTGCCCCTGCGGTCTCGTCGTGGCTACGCCGCAGGCCTTCACCACGACCTGCCAGGCCCGGCACATGTCACCGTCCTGACAGTTCCCCGCCCCCGACACCCGCCTGGCTGGCAGGCGCGGAGGAAGGTACGCACCGCACACCAGCCCAGATCCACCGGGTTCGAGCTGGTCGACGATGAAGAGGTCTTACGACACCGGTTCCTTGCGTACACCTTCCCGTCTTGCTCACCAGGCACGGCCCGTCCGGTAGTGCCGAACCGTCCTGACTTTGTCGCGGCTGCTCCCACCCTCCCCGGCGTTCCCCGGTTCAGGCTGCCGCCAGCTTCACCCAGCCGCTGCGACGGCCAAGCGATGTAGGTCTCTCACCTCCATCCGAAACAACAGCGCCTCGTGGCGCACGATGTGCTCATCCACTCCGAGGCGGGTCACGCCCTCGAACCGGGCCGGGTCATCCGCGGCGGCCTGCAGGATCGGCTTGATCGTGTCCCACACGGTCCGCCACCCACAGCCGAGCTGGCGCCGGACCCCGTTCACGGAGGCGTGCTCGCGGCGGATCTGCTCGATCGCCCACCGCGCCGACCGCGCGGTCAGCTTCGACCTCGGCGCGGCGATGTTCTCGTCCTGCTCCACGAACGACCCGACCGGACAGGCCGCCTCCGGGCACACCCAACGCCGCTTGCGCCACACGACCCGCACCGGCCGACCGAACGCCGGCGCATCGACAAGCGCGACCTCGACCCGGCCGTGGGCGTGCGCGACAACCCCGCACCCGCGGCAGCCCATCACACCCGGCGGCGACTCCACCGTCACCCTCAAGGCGTCACGGTCGTCGCGAACGACCTCGACCACCCGCAGGCCGGGCAGGCCGACCAGCAAGTCACAACGGTCGCAGTAGCCGCCCACCAGGCAGCACAACGTAGGCTCGGGCATCGTCGAGGTCCTTGGGTTCAGGAGAGGTAGAAGTCCTCTGATCCTCAAGGGCCTCGACCCCTACCCGCCGCACCCCGAGCGCCTCAGCGCGTCGCGCTCAACCCACACTCAACGGCGAAGAGCCGTATTACTGCTGCCGCGTCGGTGACTGAGTCACCCATGAGCTCGATCCACTCATCTTTCCCGGAAAAATCCGGGTGCAGCAGAGCAGGGAATCGACGGGTGAGGTTCCGCAGATCGACGATGGTGCGGTCGGGTCCGTAGTTGACCCAATCGCTGGCGTCTGCGAGCAGGTGCGTCGCTTCAAGCCCGAGATGAGGATCAGGCGCTCCCAACGGCACCAAACTCCAGGTGAACGGGGGAAAGATGATGTCGGCGAAACTGTGATGGCTCATCCGCGTCCCCAGGACTCGCACCGATGACACGCCGCTTTTCAGTAGTGCAGTACGCGGGGCTCGGGGATCGCTCAGACCAACGCGGAGGCCGAGTCGGGCGGGCCATCGAATGCGCCCGTGCCCAGGAGACGCTTCCCCGTGAAGGTCTTGAGCGAGTTCGGGAAAGATGAACCGGAGACGAGGGTGTATCGCGAACATGCCGAACATGACACATCGGGCAACGAGGCCCGGTGCGAAGGTCGCCGCTGGGGGATCCCCGTAGGGCGTTACCAGGAGAGTTCTTGCGGACGTCGAGGTCAAGCGTCGCACCTGTGCGGCGAAGTCGGCATACGCCAGGTCACTCGCTCGCCCGGCCCAATTGTTGCAGTCCTCGCAGAGACCTCGGACCCATAACCCGCCCGGTAGCCATCGGCCAGCCCCGCGGACCCGATCGGAGTCGATCCAGTCCGCTGCCCTTTCCACTCGTTTGTCGTTCCCCGCAGCTTGAGGTGGCACGTGCGTACGGGTCAGCTGTCGGAACTGGCCACATAGGCCGCAGGGGTGCCTGCCTCGTGCCGACAGAGTCACGCCGACGCCATGGCTGCGACTAATCACTGCCTATTCCTCCGCGTTGTGGTCGAGTCCAAGGAGACCTCATCGAGTCCTTCATCGTCGTCCACAACTACGGCCCAAGGGCAAGTCAGCCGCGATCGCGGCCGCCATTCGTGCATCCTTGACCTCCTCGACGGTGCCCGGAGTGGGGGTGAACCGGCGGCTGGCGTTGGCGCGCAGTGCGTTATCGAATCGGCTTGCCAGTACGGCCAGCGCCTGTAGGTCCACGTACCACCACGACCTGGCCCCACTCCTTCCCGCTACGGTCGCAGGCGGCACTGCCGCCTACACCGCCCGCGCCGACCCGGGGCACTCGATCCAGGCATTCACATCGGCATCTATCCACGACACCGCACGACCCACGGTTCCACGCCAATGGCCCGACAACATCCGCCATCAACCTAGGGCGGCAGAGGCGTGGAATGAAGGCGATCACTTCCGTCCATGGCGCGGCCGAATGGGGAGCTAGCAGGGTCAGCCAGATCTTCACGTACGGCCGCCCGTCGAAGCGCACTAACCGTCTGTCCACTCGATGCCGATGACGCCAGAGGTGGCCGGTGCTCTTCCGAGGCGCTGTTCCCGAGTGGCCAAGTGGACGGCCGCGTCATGTTGCAGGTTCTGGATGATCTCGTCGAACTGGGCCTTGCGTCGGGAAGGGACGACGGGAATGTCGGTGCGGAGCATGCGCATCGCCTTCTCCCCGGAAGGGTGGGACCACCAGCGTCCATCCCAACTGATAACGGCCGAGCGATGTAGGGCGTTGCGCAGTGAGGCGACGGAAAACCGGTAGCCGATCTGTTTGAGGATGAACTCGATGCCGTCGATGTGCAGGTTCCCGGTGGCTGTCAGTACCAGACGGGCAGCCTGCTCAAGGTTGCGGGGACCGGGCAAGACGCCATGGCGATAAAGGCCGTAAGTCCCGCGCCCAGCCCAGCAGAGCCGGCGATCGACAGCAAGAACCGCAAGGGTCGTGCTGTCGTTCACCCGGATGTGGTGGTCGTCTTCAGCGAGCCGTTTGATGTCGAACCAAGGCAGTGGGCTGGGCGCTGCGCACAGGACGGCGTAGAAGGTGTCGCGCAAGGTCGGCGATGCGGGACCTTCGCACGCGCAACCATTCGCAATCTGCTCCCACGGGCCCAGGATGCTGCCGCAAGCGCGGCACGGGATGAGGCTGGTCATGCGGCCGGGACCTGCCGGAAGCTTCGGGTGCTTGCGAGTTGCGAGGGGGGGCGGCCTGTCCAGCTCCAGAGGCGGTCGGAGTGGTACTCCCAAACGGCGAGACGCTGGAGCAGGTCGGTAGTCAGAGGGGCGGGGGGAATGCGCCAGCTGCCGTCCGGTTGTGGCCCGAGAACGCTCTGGAGTGGGCGGATGAGGCTGTACAAGGTGCGGCGGTCGGCGGGCGGGGGCGGGTCTAGTCCTGCTGGCCGCCACAGCAAAGTCGAGTGGCACAAAGCCGCTACGGGCCAACGCTCTGGCGTGATGAGCATGATGCCTGCCAGGGCGGCGTAGACACTCATGGCCGGGGTGATGCGGCCGGTGCCGCCAAAGACCCGGATGATGGGCAGTCGCTCAGATTGGCGACTGGTCATCCAGTAGTCGTCCGTGGCGGCTTTGAACCGCAGAAGGTCGTTCTTTGGGATCAGCCCGGCGTGGGCTTTCCACTCGCCGATGACCAGGGCGTCAGGACAGCGGGTCTGTTCGTCCAGTTGGTGGTGAAGCCCCGAGAGGGTACGGCGGCCGAAAACGCGAAATTCGCTGGCGTGTGGCATCGCGGCGGCGTTCAGATAGGCCCGGACACGACGCTCGAACGCGTACCCGTCACCGGCCCGGTCGCCCGTGAGATGTGCGTGTCCAAGCAGAAACAGATCGAGCGAAAGCCCGGCGAGATCGCGGCTCATCCTTGGCTCCAGTCCACCGAGCTTGGCAGCCCGAATCCGGCGACTGCGGGGACGTAGCCCTCGTCTGCGGTGAGACCGTCGAGGACAGAGACGACGGTGTCCTCAGTGATCTCATCAATGTTGTCCGCTGCTGCTCGCTCGAAGATGGCGTGGGCCTTGCGCAGGATGTCCCGGGGCCGCCGGTTCGACCTGGCGAAGAGCGCGTCGACCGCGCCGGAGGTCAGCGGGGAGAGGTCAGACAGTCCGCGGGGATCTTCGTCTTTGCGTGCGGCGTCGAGATAGGTGGCCAGGAGCCGCTTGACCTCGTCCACGTTCTTCAGGGCCTCGAGGACGACGACCCGGTGCTCGTTCGCTGTCGAAGGTTCGAAATCGGGCAGGTCGGCTAGTTGCCACGGCTGCCCGATGGCCAGAGCGGCCCGGGGGTGCATAGTGACCAGGACGGCCAACATGTCGGCCATCGGCAGGGTTTCTAGGACCACATCTCGGAAGCGCTCCGTCTCGAGCACCCGCTTGGCCTTGGAGGTGTTCGTGGAGGCCAGGTCCTCGAGCTGATCACAACACAACAGCACCCGCCCGATGCCGGCAGCCGAGGCGAAAAGCAGGAAGGTCGCTAAGTAGTTGGCGCCGTTACGAGAGCGGGTGGTGGATGTGACGGCGTCGAGATACTCGGATGCCGTAGCCGGGTCTGCGTCGCACAGGGCCGTGATCAGTTTCTGGTCGGGGGGGCCAAGGGTTCTGCCGCGCAGTTTGCGGTACTCCTGTGTTACCAGGCGCGTGAGGGTGTCCGGATCATCGGTTCCGGCGCGGTCGACTAGTCGTCGGCGCAGACTGACGGCCAAGGTGTCTTCGGTCTCGTCGTTCTTGAAGTCGACGGCGTATTCCACGGCCGTGAACAGTGCAGCGGCGAGACTGCGGATCTGTGCGGTGTCGAAACTGGTGAGTAGCCCGCATATGGGCACTTCGGCGGCGTCGGCCTCGTCGAGTCCGGCGGAGGTATAGGCCGATGCCCCGAAGTCCTGGTTGAGCGACCAGGTCAGGTGTTGCATTAGCGCCGACTTTCCGAAGCCGCGGGCGTCACTGTCGTTGGGTCCGATGCCCATGGACCACAGGTAGCCGAACCGCAGGCCGGAGAATGCGGCCCCGAGGACGAACTTTTCGGTGGCCTCGGTGAGTTTCTCGGCATTGACGTGATGGTCGTATAGGAGACCGTTCTCGCGGCGGTCTCGTCCCCCGAGGCGGGCGACGCCACTGGTGGGGAAAGGGTTCTCGCGCAGCTGCCAGTGCCGCTTGAGCCAGACGGTGCCATTGATGCGGGGGGTAGGGATCATCGGTTCTCCTTCTGGGGGATGAGGGTCATGACGTTGAAGATGCGGCTACCGCCAGCGGACTGGAGAACCAGGGGACGGGTGGATCTCGGGGGTGGCCCGAGGCTGGCCTGGTCCAGGTGGATTCGGTAGGGGAGAGCGGGGTGGGCCTGATGCAGAAGTTCATTGACCGCCTTGTCCCACTCGGTGTCGGCGATTCGCAGCCGCCAGCACACAGCGGCGCGTAGTTCCCACACGGGCGCGTACATGGTCGCCGGGGCGGTCGTGCGTCGTTCCTGCCACACGTCCAAGAGGGCGGCGAGAGCCTGCCGACGAATATCGGGACCGGTTCGTCGGCTGATGCTCACGGCTGGACCGGAGCCCTCGACGGTTCCAGTGCCCCACAGCCGCAGCGCGTAGGGGCCGGGGGCGTAATAGCTGAAATTGCCGACGCCAAGAAACCTGGTCCAGCGCCGCATGAGTTCCATGCTGATGTAGTCGATCGGGCAGCCGCTGGCCGCGAAGGCAACCTTGGTGACTGCTTCTTCGCAGGTCTTAAGGAACTCTTTGCGGGTATGGGTCGCTTTCCGGGCGGCGCGCCGGTCGCGTATCCGCTCCACGTAGCTGCGGACGCCCGACTCTATGGCCGATGGATCCGCTGCCCAGCCGACGGCGCCGGCGTCGGCGGCGGCGGCGACGGCTTGGATGAGGTCCTCGAGATAGAGGTCCTCAGACAAGTGCCGGTCCCGATCCCAGCGGAGCAACGGGATGGTGAAGGTGGGGGAGGGGCTGTCAGGGTGCGCGCCGATGGCCTTGAGGAAACCGCCGAGTTGCGGATGCGCATCGATCAGGACGCCGGCCAGTGTTGTATAGGCCGTTGGACGATCCTGCCGGACGAGGTCGGTCCACGTCCGACCGGGCGGCAAAAGGTCGAACCGGTCATTGCTGTGCAGGTAGGCCGAGTTCGGCCCGGACGGGAGCACCTGACGCTCGATCCAACCGAGCCGCATCATCTCTTTGAGAACCTCGACCGCGTTGTTGACATATTTGTGTGCGTCCCGCTCGAGCAGGTCCCACTTGGCCTCGTTAAAGGCCCCCTCGAAATCTGCGTCGCGATCGAGATCCTGCGCTCGGCGTACCAGCGCCCTCCGGATCTCTTCGAAGCTGGACCCCTGAGCGACCTGTTCACCTGCGACCTCGAAATAGGACAAGTCCTGGAGCCGAGGGATCGCCCGACCCCCGGTGCTCACGCGGCCTCCCCCAGCCGCGACCCCGGGGAAGGCCGGTGATACGGCTCGGTCCGCCGAACATGTCGCGGTTCCCACCCCCCCTGCTCCCACGCCCGCGCGATCGACCGCTCGAAAACGGTCAGGACAGCGCCATCGCGAACGAGGAAGCACACTCCGGGCAGGTCGCGTGGGTACAAGAACATCAGGCCAGGGGCTGCGGCCGCCGGTGTCCAAGGCCGCGGACGACGAGTGGCCACCGCCGTGGCCGCCTGCGCCCGAATGCGACGTGAAGCCTCTGCCGCTGACACTGGAGCCACTCGCTGTTGATAACGCTCGACGGCGTGGCGGGTAGGGAACATCATGACCTCCGAGGGAGACAGGCACCGAAGTTGTTGGTGCCTCACCAGTGTTCCGCTTACCGCTTCAACTTTCTTGAGGTATTTGGTGCTCTTACGGCAAGAGGGTCGAACGCACTAAAAAAGTTTCGCGTAGTAGCGGCTGGCTAGCGGCAGGGGTAGCCGCGGGCCTAGACGTACCAGTCGCACAAGTTGAATGCCGATCCGTTCGGACACTCGTGCTGACCCAGCCTGTCGCCGCCGATTCTTCACCCCTTCTTCGAGGCATCAGCGTCACGGCTGTAGAGAAGACAGGTCAGCCAGAATGGAGCGATGATCTTCATCACCGCAAAGTTCCGCGTGCGCAGCGAAGACGCCGACGCGTGGCCGGAAATCTCCCGGTCCTTCACCGAGGCCACCCGCGCCGAGCCCGGCTGCCTCTGGTTCGACTGGTCGCGCAGTCTCGATGACCCCAACGAGTATGTGCTCGTCGAGGCGTTCCGCGACTCCGACGCCGGCGGGAAGCATGTGAACTCCGACCACTTCCGCCAGGCCCAACAGGATCTGCCGCCGCACCTGGCGGAAACCCCGCGCATCGTCAATATGGAGGTGCCCGGGACCGACTGGTCGAAGCTCGGCGAATTGGCCGTCGACGACTGATCTGCACGTTGACCCCGGGCAGGGAGTGCCCCGCTCAGCGCGCTTGCCCCGGCTCCAGGGCACGGGCCAGGGCGGCCGTGGTCGAGGCCGCCGAGGCGGTGGCGGTTGGGCCCAGGATGGCCAGGCAGGAGATCAATGTCGCGACCTGCGCGGTGCTCAACGTGAGTTCGTGACGGCGCCGCGCGACCGCCAAGGTATGCCAGCCCGCACGCCCCGGCTGCGACCGGATCGGGACGCCGGCATCCCGCAGGCGTTCCAGGTCACGTTCGACCGTGCGCGCCGAGACGCCGAGTTCTTGGGCCAGGGCCGGCACGGGGCGGGGAACCGGGGCCGCGGCGACCAGGATTTCGATCAGCCGCTGCTGGCGTTCCACCCGGCACAGCGCCAGATGCCCATCCCGGGAGCGCGTGGCCAGCGCGATGAGTGGCTCCATGGGCGCGATCTTAAATCCCGCCACCGGCGTGACGGGGTTCGCCATTACCGTCCTGCGGCAGGGACAACGCACAAGACATCGCCCGCGACTTCTTCGACCGCTACGCCCAGGCATTGCTGGAGCACGACAGCAAGACGCTGTCCGAGCTGTATGCCGTGCCCAGCCTCATCGCCTTCCCCGGGCAGGTCATCCCGGTCGCCGACGCAAGGAGACCCAGGAGCTCTTCGACCAGGGGTGGGACCAGTACGAAGGGGTGACCGAGGCGGAGCACGCGATCACCATCGTCGCCTCGACGGAGCACAGCATTTGGGCGGATGTCACCTGGACCTATGGCGGCGAGCCCCGCGAGCGGTTCATCTACCAGTTGCTCAAGGACGGCAACGACTGACAGGTCGGGGTGCTCACCCCGCTGGACCAGAACGACTGACGACTATGGGTGCGTATCCTCGCGGGTGCGGCGAGCACCGGCGAGAGCGCGCGCCATTCCGGCCCGGACTCTGGCCGGACTCAGTGGTGTGAGACGACCGGGGTGCCCACGGGCGCCCAGTCGTAAATCCATTTCGCGGTGGAGATCGGCAGGTTCACGCAGCCGTGGGAGGCGGCATACCCGAAGCTGTCACGCCAATAGGCGCCGTGCAGCGCCTCGCCGCCGTTGAAGAAGGAGGACCACGGCACATCCGGGGTCTCGTAGTCGCTGCCGTCGGCGTTCTGGCCGCGCATCGTCATCAGCGGGTTCTTCCAATAGATCTGGAAGGTGCCGACATCCGTCGGCGTCGCCGGCGCGCCATTGACCATGAGGACCGGGCCGAGCACGGCCGTGCCCCCGACGTATGCGGTCATCGTGTGCCGGGAGAGGTTGACGTCGATCCACTTCTCGCCGCTGGCCGCCGGATAGGCCAGATTTTCCGCGCCGGCGGCGATGGTGCGCTCGGTCCAGGTCGCCGGGACCGCTTTGGTGGTGAACGCGGTCGTCTTGCCCTGGCCGTCATTCAGCGCACGGGTGAGGGTGCTGGCCACCGCGTCCGCATTCTTGACCCGCCGCCCGTCGCTGGCGTCGGTGACCACGCGGGCCACCTTCCCGGCGGAGGTGACATAGCGAACCCCGTTGGTGGGATCGGTATTCACAGACTTCGCCTGGGTCGCGACCCAGGCAGCGATCCGGTCCTTAGCTACCTCCGGGCGTTCGCCGGCTGTGGTCGGCAATTGCACCCAGGACGCCTTGTCTCGCGCGCTGGCGGTGAACGTCTGCGTCCCGTCCTTGATCCGGACCGGAGCCGCGACGATGGCATTGGCCGCCTTCGCCACCGCTTGGCCCGCCGCGGTGGAGACCGCGGGCGCCTGCTCGCGCACGTCGGCGGAGGCCTGCGCCGAGCTCAGGCGGCGCGCAGCGGAGGCGACGGCCTCGTCGAGTTCGGGCGCGGCGAGCGAGCGCCCGGACTTGGCCGGGGTGACCGCGAAGGTGGTGCCATCGGAGCCCAAGGCGACCTTGGCGTCCTGGGCCGGACGGGCATAGGCACGGCCCAACTGCATAAGATAGGCCTTGCGGGTCGCCGCATCGGTGCTGGCCACGGCCTCGACGGAGCGTGCCTCGAGCACGGCCTCCGCATACGACTTCCAGTCGCGGTTGGCGGCGAATACCCGGTCCACGGTCGCGTCGATGTCGACGATGGTGCCCAGGTCGGCCAGGCTCGCGGTCTTGGTGCCATCGGGCAGCGCAAGGGTGATCTCGACCTGATCGGCCCGTTGGCGCAGCGCCGCGGCGACCTCATCGCGCGTCTTGCCGGCCACATCCATACCGGCCACGCTGCTGCCGGGCAGCGCCCGGTCGCGGTAGTAGAACCCGTATGCCGAGCCGCTCACCCCGAGCACGACGGGCACGGCCACCGCCCCCGAAACCAACGCCTTGGTCCGACGCTTCACCGCATTTGCCCCCTTCTCGCGATCTCCGCGACCGCGCCCCCTCGATCCGGACAGTATGCCGCGTCACCGGTCCGCGGCCCGCTATCGGGCATCGTCGGGAGCCGGCCGCCCGTTCGCCTCCTCGGCACGCTGGCGCACAACGTGCCGCAAACCACTGAGCATCATGACCAAGCCGGCCCGGAAATCGTCGGCGTCATCGTGCTGGGCGAAGATGTCTGCCACCTCGTGCACGAAGGGGAACTCCTGCGGGTCCAGCGCCCGCCAGCCATCGGCATAGACCTCGATCTCGGCGCGATCGGGACCCGGTTGCCGACCGCCGCCACCGCGCTCGGGGGCCAGTTGAGCGCCGGCCCCGATGACATAGTTGAGCAACGCCGACAACGCCCAAAAGCGTTGTCGCGAAGACAGATCCAGCCGCTGAAGCTGCTGCCCGAAGCGTTCGTACAGCCGGATCGCCTGGGGCTGCAGATCGACATTGCGCAGCAGATAGTTCGACACCCAGGGGTGCTCGAGCATCGCGCCGAAGAGCAGCAGGCTCATCGCGCGCAGGCTCTCGACCGGGTCCGGCTCTTGGGTATGCGGTTCGCACGCCGCCAGCACCTCGCCCATCACCGCGTCGGTGGCCCGGTCCAGCAGTTCATCCTTGCCCGCGACATACCAATAGATGCTGCCTACGCCCCCGCCGAGGCGCGCGGCGAGCTCGCGGAAGGTCAGCGCGGCCTCACCGGACTCGTCGAGCAGCGTGATTGCCGTCTCGAGGATGGCCTCCAGCGAGTGCGACGAACGCTGGCGCCCGCGGGACGCCGCGCGAGCGTCGGAACTGCGGGGGGCGGGCGGCATACGGGCCATTAAACCCGGGACTTGGCACATTATCGAACATAATTCGATTATAGAACTCAGTTCGATAATCGAATGGCGTTCGAGAGGAGCACTCCACTGCCGCCGGGATCTTCACGTTCACCAGCGGCGTCGAGCGCGGCTGGGGCGCACCGCTCACGCTCAGCTCCGCGGCCGTCGCCGTGATCGGCGCGGGTCGCCGGCTATGGCGCCAACGCGCTGACCTCCTCGCGCACCACAGAAGAGACGCACTAGCTCATGGTCACTGAATCGATCACCGCGGCCAGGTCTACTGGGCGAGGTAGCTCGTCGACCTGGCCGTCGTGATCCGTGACGACTCCCCTCCCACCCGCGAAATAGCCGACCTCACCTTGACGGGGGTATTCCGCACCCGCGCTGACCGCCCGGCTGCACCGAGCCGCCCAGGGGATGCAGCAGCAACGGCATCCTCGTTGAAGTACCTCGAACTTTGGGTCGGCCGAGAGGAGGCCCGGTTGTCGCGGTCGCTTATGTCGACGTCAACTCGTGGTTTTGCCTGTACCCGCCCGAGACGGCCGACTTCCGCGTTAACGACGCACTCTTCCGCGACCACTTTTCCTACGTTCCCAACTATGAGCATTTCCGGGTCACTCCGGAGCAGGCGCGCGAATATATGGCCTCTCAGAGGCGGGCACCGTCCATCGGCGGACCTCACATCTGCCCGGACTCGAGCGACTACCAGGTATGACGACCACCTTTTCCGGGCTCAACCCCGACGAACTCGCCCAGGTCCTCGCGCACGGTATCGATCACGCTGGGAACCCGGTCACGCCATTCGTCGACGATGACGGCGGGTGGCCATTGCGCTGCTGCCTCACCGATTCCGCACCCGGAGAGCAGCTCGCCATCATCGCCTTCTCGAACTTCCCGTGGACCAGCGCATACCGGACCACCGGACCGGTTGTCGTCCATGCCGAGCCTTGCGCGGGGAGTTCGGGTGACTATCCCGTCCAGTTCGAGGCTCGCGACCAGGTCGTGCGGGCATACGGGCGCGACGGCGGCCGGGAACGCGCCCTGGTCTATGACCTCAACACTCTCGTGCCTGCGGGCGGCGGGCTCGCCGACGAGATCGAACGGATCCTGGCGGATCCCCGCGTCGAGTTCGTCCAGGCTGCCAATGTGCTCGCGGGCTGCTACAGCTTCACGGCCCGGCACAATGGCGGGCATGACCTCGTGTCTGAGTGATCCGGCGAGCGGTCTGCACCCGGCGCTGGCGGCGCGATTCAGCCCGACGCTCTTCGATCTAGAGGTGACCATCTCCGCGACGGAGGTCGACACCCTGCTGGAGGCGGCGCGCCGGGCGCCGTCGGCGGGGAACTCGCAGCCGTGGCGCTTCATCGTGGCGCGGCGAGGGGATGCAATTCATCGGCGAGTGACGCCATACCTCGTGCGGAGTTCGGCGGCGTGGGCGCCGGCGGCATCGCTGCTGGTGGTCAACCTCGCCCAGGTCTTCGTCGAGGAAACCGACGACTGGGAGTACTCGGAGTTCTCGCGCTATGACCTGGGGCAGGCGGTCGCGCATATGACGATCCAGGGTTTGGCGATGGGGCTGGACTCGCACCAGTTCCGCGCGTTCGATCGCGAGGGGCTGGTGCGCGAGTTCGCGGTCCCGCCGCATCTGGAGGTCACCTCGATAACCGCCTTCGGGCGTGCGGCACCGGGGGCGCGAGAGGTGGTCGCTCCCGGAACCAGCCGGGAGCGCGCCGACCTGAGCGCGATCACCTGGGCTCGGGTGGATGACATGAGCGAGGCTCCGGCCGAGCGGGACCGGCTAGCGTGAGCGACCGCAGGCAGATCCCGAACCGAGAGGATGCGCACCATGGGTGAGGTCGTCGACTTCGTCACCGTATCTACGGACGGACTGGAATCATCGCCGGTCGCTCCCGCCCTGGCTGGCCTGCGCGCCAACGAGTCCCGGTACTTCCACAACAAGTACGACCACCCGTTCACCGTCCAGGCGCACACCGAGGTCCCCGAGACGCTGGTCTGGGTGGAGCGAATTCTGCGCGAGGAGCGTGGCATCGAGATTGCGGCGCGTCCGCTGCAGGTGGCGATCTGCGATGTCGACGGCATCCACTGGGTGCACGTTTTCTACGAGTCGGGGCTCGCGATCAATGTGCTGTGGACGGTCGCGGACAGCGGCAAGCGCGCGGTGGGCTTCAAGCTCTCCGACGGCATGGAGGTCCCCGCCGAACTCTCCGCGTTCAAGTTCGCCCGCCAGAAGTCCAAGCTCGCCGGCACCATCCGCGGCTCCTACTTCGTGATCAAGGGCGACTACCCGCCCCCGGCCGCAGACTGAGCTCCGAACCCCGTATGCCGCCCTCGGTGTCGCGTGGGTAACGCTGACGGAGCGGTCGGAGTAGGGCGATAACGTCGGGTATGGCCAGCGAACCTGCATACACGATCGCCGCGCTCAGCCCCGAGACGTGGCCGGCATTCGAGGCACTCGTGCAACGGCACAACGGCATCTTCGGTGGGTGCTGGTGCATCTGGTTCCACCCCGATGGGCCGGAGCGCGGCCAGGGTGCCGACGCCAACCGGGAAATGAAGAAGGCGTATGTCGAGCAGGGCAAGGCACACGCCGCCTTGGTGATGGACGGCGATGAAGCCATCGCGTGGGCTGAGTTCGGCACCCCCGAGGAACTACCGACGCTCCACCACCGCAAGGAGTATGACGCGACCAAGGCCGCCGACCCCGACTACCGGATCACCTGCGTCTTCGTCGACAAACGGCATCGGCGCCAGGGCGTGACCGAGTTAGCGATCACGGGCGCCCTGGACCTCATCGCCAAGGCCGGCGGTGGGGTTGTCGAGTCCTATCCGCACGACCTGACCAATCAGACCAAGAAGATGTCGTCGTCATTCCTCTATAACGGCACCCGGAGCTTGTATGAGCGTCTCGGCTTCACCTACGACCGGCCCAAGGGCCTGAAAAACTGCGTCATGGTCAAGACAGTCAAGCCCGCATGACGGGCGACCTCGAGACGGCCCCCCGTACGCAGATCGCGGCCGCCCTCCTGGTGCGCGATGGCCAGGTGCTCTTGGCCCACCGGCACCCGGCGCGGCGGTGGTATGCCGACTGCTGGGATCTGGTCGGCGGCCATGTCGAGCCGGGTGAACTGCCATACCAGGCGATCGTTCGGGAGTGCGTCGAAGAACTCGGGGTGCACATCCGCGGTCCGCAGCCATTCCCGATGCCGTTCAACGATCCGACCCTCGAGATGCATGCCTTCCTCGTCACGGCCTGGGACGGGGAGCCCGCCAACCTTGCGCCCGACGAACACGACGATCGGCGGTGGTTTCGGCCCGACGAACTCACCCACCTCACGCTGGCCGATCCGGCCGCCCTACCGAGCATCCTTGCTGCCGTCGGCACCGCTATCCGCTGAGGCGAATGCGGGCACGACCTCGGCGATGAAGCGCTGCAAGGACGCCTTCTTGTCCTCGTGCGACATGGAGTTGTCGATCCAGTAGCTGTATTCGTCCACGCCGAGTTCGCCGTAGTGCCGGATCCGCTCGATCACGGTGTCCGCGTCGCCGATCATCGCGGAACGGTGGATGGCCTCCAGGTCGAACTCGGGCCGCTGGGCGAACTGCTCGATCGGCGCCGGCGGCAGGAAGCCGTTGGTCGGCGGCTGCTTGCCGAACGCCCAGGACGAGAACGTCCGGTAGAAGGTGGAGATCGCCTCTGCGGCCGGCTGCCAGCCGTCGGTGTCCTCCTTCGCGTGGACGAAGGTATGCCGCAGACACATCAGCTCGGGCCGGGACCCCCCCGGGTTCGCCTCCACCGCCGCGCCGAACTTGCGCGCCAGGTCGGCGACCTCCTCGTCGTCCTTGAGCAGCGGGGTGACCATCACATTGAAGCCATTGCTGACCGCGAACTTGTGGGTGTCGGGGTCGCGGGCCGCGATCCAGATCGGCGGTCCGTCCTGCTGCACCGGCTTGGGGACACTCGTCGAGACCGGGAAGCTCCAGTGCTCTCCGTCATGGGCGTAGTCGCCCTGCCACAACTTCTTGACGGCGGGGGCGAGCTCGCGCAGGTAGCTGCCGCCGTCGGTGGCCGGCATACCGCCCGCCAGCCGGTCGAACTCGAATTGATAGGCACCCCGGGCGATCCCCATCTCGGCCCGCCCGTTGCTGAGGACATCCAGCAGAGCGCCCTCGCCTGCCGCGCGAATGGGGTTCCAGAAGGGCGCGATGATGGTGCCGGCACCCAGCCGGATCGTTGAGGTCTGGCCGGCCAGGTAGCCCAGGAGCACCATCGGGTTGGGCGAGATGGTGTATTCCATCGCGTGGTGCTCGCCGATCCAGACCGTGCTGAAACCGCCGGCCTCGGCGATCTGGGTCAGCTCGGTGAGATTGGCGACCAACTCGCGGTGGGAGATCGACTCATCCCAGCGCTCCATGTGGACGAATAGGGAAAAGCGCATCACATACTCCTTGTTGTCTCGACGATCGCAACTGACGCGAGGCGCTTAGCTGCGCATGACGAATGGGTCGGCGACCGGGTCCTCGCTGGTGTTGATCCAGACGCTCTTGAGCCGGGTGTATTCCTTGATCGTCTCCTGGCCGTGCTCCACGCCGACCCCGCTGCTCTTGAAGCCCTGGCGTGGTGACATCGGCGACATCGCCCGGTAGGTGTTGACCCAGACCGTTCCCGCCTCGAGCCGCCCCGCCACGCGATGCGCCCGGCTGAGGTTCCTCGTCCAGATGCCGGCCGCGAGACCGTAGTCGGTGTCATTCGCGAGCGCGACGACCTCGTCCTCGCTGTCAAACGGCATGATCGCGGCGACCGGACCGAAGATCTCCTCGCGCACCACGCGCATGTCGTTGTTGACATCCACGAGCACGGTCGGCTCATAGAAGTAACCGCCCAGGCCGGCATCCGTCGCCTGGCCGCCGACCAGGACGGTGGCGCCCTCACTGCGACCGAGGTCCACATAGCCGGCGACCTTGTCGCGCTGGTCGGCGAACGCCAAGGGCCCGATCTCGGTGGCATCGTCCAGCGGGTCGCCCATCACGATGGACTTGGCCCG